>JBATHL010000635.1:0-10136 GCA_049666745.1 Gammaproteobacteria bacterium | reverse complement strand
AGGCCCAGCCCGCGACAATCGGATGTTATGATAGTGGCCGGGACGCTGGTCAACAAAATGGCACCCGCTCTGCGTAAAGTTTACGATCAGATGGCAGAGCCACGCTGGGTAATTTCTATGGGCTCCTGTGCCAACGGCGGTGGTTACTACCACTATTCATATGCCGTGGTTCGTGGCTGTGATCGGGTTGTTCCGGTAGATATTTACGTGCCCGGTTGCCCGCCCACTGCCGAGGCGCTTCTGTATGGCATCATACAGCTGCAAAACAAAATCAAACGCACCAACACCATAGCGCGCTAACATGTCGAATCGCTTACAGCAACTGGCTGACGCGCTGCGAGCAGCGTTTGGTGACAAAGTCGACGCCGTGACGGTTGAATTTAAAGAAATCAGCATTGATGTTCCAGCTGAGCATCTGCTCGATATCGCCACCGAACTGCGTGACGATGCGCAATTCAAGTTTCAGCAATTGGTTGATTTGTGCGGCGTTGACTACTCACAGTTTGGCCAGGACGAATGGCAAACCGAAGATGCCAGTCGAGCGGGTTTCAGCCGCGGGGTCACGGCGTCAGCGACCACCGGTCGGCTGCAGTTCGGCGACGAACTCGATTCGTTGGCAACCCAGGGCAAGCGTTTTGCGGCGGTATATCACTTGATCTCCTACGCACATAACCAGCGCCTGCGCTTGCGGGTGTTCGCTCCCGATAACGACTTTCCGATAGTTTCCACCGTAACCGGAATCTGGGCTTCGGCAGACTGGTATGAGCGCGAAGCCTTCGATTTGTTCGGCATCCTGTTCAGCGGTCATCCCGATTTGCGTCGTATTCTCACCGACTATGGTTTTGTCGGGCACCCTTTCCGCAAGGACTTCCCGATGGTCGGGCATGTGGAAATGCGCTACGACCCTGAGCGCGAGCGTGTGGTTTACGAACCGGTATCGATCGAACCGCGAGTGCTGGTGCCGAAGGTGAAGCGACAGGATCATCGCTACCTGGCGGATGCGCAAAACGAGGCCCAGGACGATGCCTGAGATAAAAAACTATACCCTCAATTTCGGACCTCAGCATCCTGCGGCGCACGGAGTGTTGCGCCTGGTACTGGAAATGGACGGTGAGGTAATCGAACGCGCCGATCCGCATATCGGTCTGTTGCATCGTGCTACTGAAAAACTCGCCGAAACCAAACCCTATAATCAGAGCATCGGTTACATGGATCGCCTTGATTACGTTTCGATGATGTGCAACGAACATGGATACGTGCTGGCGATCGAAAAATTACTCGGTGTCGATATCCCTGAACGGGCAAGTTATATCCGTGTCATGTTCGACGAAATTACGCGCATCCTCAATCACCTGATGTGGATCGGGACTCACGCACTGGATGTCGGCGCGATGACCATGTTTCTGTACGCGTTCCGCGAACGCGAAGATCTCATGGATATGTATGAAGCCGTCTCGGGTGCCCGCATGCATGCGACTTATTATCGTCCCGGTGGCGTTGCCCGTGACCTGCCCGACGCGATGCCGCAGTACCAGTCGAATCGCTGGCGCAGTAAAAAGGATGCCGATTACCTGAATGCAAACCGTCAGGGAAGTTTACTCGATTTCGCCGAAGATTTTGTGCGCCGCTTTCCGGGTTATATCGATGAATACGAAACCCTGTTAACCGACAACCGAATCTGGAAACAACGCACCGTGGGCATCGGCGTGGTATCTGAAGAACGCGCTTATCAACTTGGTTTTACTGGACCGATGCTGCGCGGCTCCGGCGTCGAGTGGGACCTGCGCAAGAAGCAGCCTTACGAAGTATACGATCGCATGGACTTCGATATACCGGTAGGCACCAACGGCGACTGTTATGATCGTTACCTGGTACGGATCGAGGAAATGCGCCAGTCAAACCGGATCGTAAAGCAGTGTATCGACTGGCTGCGAGCCAACCCCGGAATCGTGATTACCGAAAATCACAAGGTGGCTCCGCCGCGGCGCGAAGAGCTCAAGGCTGACATGGAAGGCCTGATTCATCACTTCAAGCTTTTTACCGAGGGCTATACGCTGCCAGAGGGTGAGGTTTATACCGCTATCGAACACCCGAAGGGAGAATTCGGCATTTACCTGATTTCGGACGGCGCTAACAAGCCATATCGGGTCAAGATTCGTGCGCCCGGATTTGCCCACCTGTCCAGTATGAATGAAATGGCGCAGGGGCATATGCTCGCTGATGTGGTGGCGATTATCGGTACCCAGGATATCGTGTTCGGAGAGATCGACAGATAATGGTCATCGAAACCAAATCAAAAATTGACTTGCTCAACGAGCATACGCGCGGCGAGATCGATCATTGGGTAGCGCGTTTTCCAGCCGAGCACAAGCGCTCGGCGGTGTTGCAGGCCTTAAGCGCGACGCAGCATCAGAACCTGGGTTTTCTGACCACCGAGCTGATGGATGCAGTTGCGGAGTATCTGCAGTTGCCGGCTATTCACGTTTACGAAGTAGCGTCGTTTTACTCGATGTATGAAACCCGTCCGGTAGCACGACACAACGTGGCAATCTGTACCAATATCTCCTGCATGTTAATGGGGTCGGATACTATCGTTGACCATGTTGAAAACAAGCTCGGTATCAAGATTGGCGAGAGTACCGAGGACGGGCGGATTTATCTGAAATGTGAAGAGGAATGCCTGGCCGCCTGTGCCGGCGGTCCGATGATGCAGGTTGATCACGTTTATTATGAAAATCTGACCCCTGAAAAGGTCGATGAAATCCTGGATGCGCTGGAGTAGAGATGGCTAACGAAGTCTGCTACGCAACCCTTCAATACGATCAACCATGGTCGATGGAAACCTACCTGAAAGTAGGGGGTTATGAGGCTCTAAAGAAAATTCTGGTCGATGGTATGTCGGCTGAAGACGTTATCGAAGAAATGAAGTCTTCCGGGTTACGTGGCCGCGGCGGAGCCGGTTTTCCGACCGGATTGAAGTGGAGCTTCATGCCGCGTAATGCGCCCGGACAGAAGTACATCGTATGTAACTCCGATGAATCGGAACCGGGCACCTGCAAGGATCGCGATATCCTGCGCTTTAATCCGCATGCGCTGGTTGAAGGTATGGCTATCTGTGGTTATGCGATCGGTGCCACGGTAGGTTACAACTACATGCGTGGTGAGTTCATGGACGAACCTGCACAACATTTTGAGGCAGCAGTACGGGAAGCCTACGCGGCAGGTTACCTGGGTAAGAATATACTTGGAAGCGGAATTGATTTTGATCTATACCCGGCACTGGGCGCCGGTGCCTATATCTGTGGCGAAGAAACCGCTTTGCTTGAATCGCTTGAAGGCAAGAAAGGCCAACCACGTTACAAGCCACCGTTCCCGGCGAATTTCGGACTTTACGGTAAGCCCACCACGATTAACAACACCGAGTCGCTGGCTTCGGCGCCGTCGATTATCCGTAACGGTGCGCAATGGTTCGCGGACCTCGGCATTCCCAATAACGGAGGTGTCAAATGCTTTTCCATGTCGGGTCACCTGAACAAGCCGGGTAATTTCGAAATTTCCATGGGCACCCCGTTCAAGGACCTGCTGGAGATGGCCGGTGGCGTCAAGAATGGCCGTAAATTGAAAGCGGTCATTCCGGGAGGTTCCTCGGTCCCGGTATTACCCGGGGACATTATGATGGACTGTACCATGGACTACGATTCGATCGCCAAGGCGGGGTCGATGCTGGGTTCGGGTGCCGTTATCGTGATGGATGAATCTACCGACATGGTGCTCGCGCTAAGACGAATTTCACGTTTTTACTTTTCCGAATCCTGTGGTCAGTGTACCCCCTGTCGGGAAGGCACCGGCTGGCTCTATCGTATGCTGTGCCGCATCGTCGACGGCAAGGGGCGTGCGGAGGATATTGAGCAGCTCGAAGAAGTCTCGCACAAGATCGAAGGGCGTACGATCTGTGCCCTGGGCGACGCCGCGGCAATGCCGGTGTGGAGCTTCATCAAGCATTTTCGTCATGAATTCGAATACTACGTCGAGCACAAACGCTCGATCATAGACAACGCGGCCTGATCAGGTAATAGATTAGCAATGAGCGACAACATAACAGTCACGATTAATGGTCAGGAGATCGAAACCCAGGCAGGGCGCCTGTTGATCGATGTGGCCGATGAAAATAACATTGTGATCCCGCGTTTCTGTTATCACAAGCGTCTTTCGGTTGCCGCCAACTGCCGTATGTGCCTGGTTGAAGTCGAGCGTTCTCCCAAGCCGATGCCGGCCTGCGCTACCCAGTGCATGGATGGCATGGTAGTGCAAACCCGCTCCACTTCTGCACTGGCTGCGCAAAAATCAACCATGGAGTTCCTGTTGATCAATCATCCGCTGGATTGCCCGATCTGCGATCAGGGCGGTGAATGCGAGTTGCAGGACGTTGCCATGGGATTTGGCGACGGCGTATCGAAGTATACCGAGCAAAAACGCGTGGTGATGGACAAGAATATCGGCCCCCTGATCGCGACTGATTTCACCCGTTGCATCCATTGCACGCGTTGCGTGCGATTTGGAGATGAAATAGCCGGAATGCCCGAACTTGGTGCGACCGGTCGCGGCGAGAATATGGAAATCGGCACCTATATCGAGAAGGCTATCGTCTCGGAGCTGTCCGGCAATGTAATCGATGTCTGCCCGGTCGGTGCGCTTACTGCGAAACCCTCGCGTTATACAGCACGTCCCTGGGAACTGACCCAGCATGCCGCGGTGTCGGCGCACGATTGTATCGGCTCCAATACCTACGTGCATACACGGGGTAACGAGGTTATTCGCGTGGTGCCGCGTGAAAATGACTCGATTAATGAATCCTGGATTTCGGATCGGGATCGCTTCAGTTACACCTCGATCAAGTCCGAGCAACGCATAACGCAACCGATGTTGCGCGAAAATGGTGAACTCAAAGCGGTTGACTGGGAAACTGCGCTTAATGCGGCAGCCGAACTGATGGGCAAGGCCGACGCTGACATTGCCACGTTGATTAGTCCGCAGGCTACGCTGGAAGAACATTTCCTGGCGCAGAAACTGACCCGCAGTCTTGGCTCGAACAATATCGATCATCGCCTCACCCAGGTTGATTTTTCTGCGCAGGAGCGCGCGCCGGTCATGCCCTGGCTGGGACGTTCGCTGGAATCATTGGAAACCCTGGATGCGGCATTGATCGTGGCCGGGAATTTGCGCTACGAGCAACCGTTGTTGTCCCATCGCCTGCGCAAGGCAGTGCTCAACAATAACGCAGCGATTACGTCGATTGGACATGTGGGCGATCAATACAACTTTGACCTGCAAAACGAGCTGCTCGGGTCAGCCTCACAACTGGTCGGAGATCTTGCCGCAGTTGCTGTCGCGCTGGCCGATTGTGCCAACCAGACGCTGCCACAGCACCTGGCAAAAATTTTAGCTGGTTGTGAGCCTTCCGCCCAGCACCGGGCGATTGCCCGCAGTCTCGCTGATGCCGCCAACGCGGCGATTATTGTCGGGATACAGGCCCTGTCGAATCCACAGCTGGCACTGTTGCAGGAAATTTGCGAAGCCATCACCGTCGCCAGCGGTGCGACCCTGGGCTATCTATCTGTATCAGCGAACAGCGCCGGTGCCTGTCTCGCTGGAGCGACGCCGCATCGCACTGCTGCCGGTGTCGCACTGGATAATCCAGGCGAACATGCCGCTGATATACTGTCAGCCAGACACAAGGTACTGTTAAGCTTCGGTATCAATCCGTCGCTCGACACCAACTCGGTAACCTCGCTGTCCGACAATAACGAAAACGTGATCGCGATCAGCTGCTTTGACAATGATTTTATCCAGCATCAGGCTGACCTGGTGTTACCGCTGGCATCTGTGCTGGAGACTTCGGGCAGCTTCGTCAATGTCGAAGGACTGTGGCAGAGTTTCAACGGTTGTGTACGTGCCTGGGGTGAAAGCCGTCAGGGCTGGAAAATTTTATGCGCGCTGGGTCAGGTGCTGGTACCAGGTGAATTCGAGTATACCGATTCGGTCGCAGTTAAAGACGAACTCAAGGCGCTGTGTAGTGATGTCGCGCTGAGTAATCTTTGCGGGGTCGAGTCTGCCGCCGCTAGCCTGCCGAAAAATGCAAGCTCGATTCAGAAAATCGGTATAACACCGATTTATGCGAGCGATGACATGGTGCGCCTGTCGACCGCACTACAGGCGACCCCGCTGATGAAGTCGCAATGCGCGGTTATCATTAATCACCAGCAGGCCGAGGATAGCAAGCTGCTTGCCTGCGATCAGGTCCAGGTAAAGCAGGGCAAGGGCACCGCGGTGTTGCCGTTACACATCGATGAAGGCATTCCCGCCGGCTGCGTTTATGTTCCCTGTGGTATCGATGCGGTCAAACATCTCGCCGATGCCTACGGTAAAGTCAGCCTGGAGAAGGTTTCGTGATGGATTTCCTGATATCGATCTGGGAATGGTTGCACGAGTATGTGCAATACACGATCTATAGCGGTGTCAAAGCGCTGATCATCCTGCTGCCGCTGTTTATCGTCGTGGCCTATTACACTTACGCCGAACGCAAGGTCATCGGCTACATGCAGGTTCGTAAAGGCCCGAATCGCGTGGGTCCCAAGGGGCTGTTGCAGCCGTTTGCGGATATGTTCAAGTTGATGTTCAAGGAAATTATCATTCCAACCAACTCGAACCGTTACCTTTTTATTATCGCACCGGTAATCACTTTTGCGCCGGCGATGGCGGCGTGGGCGGTTATTCCGTTCGACGACGGCCTGGTATTTAGCGATATCAATGCCGGGTTGCTGTACATCCTGGCGATGACTTCGGTCGGCGTGTATGGCGTCATTATTGCCGGATGGGCATCGAATTCGAAATACGCCCTGCTCGGCGCAATGCGTTCTGCTGCGCAAATCGTGGCCTATGAAATTGCGATGGGTTTCGCCCTGGTAGGCGTATTGATGGTTAGTGGCAGCCTTAATCTCGGTGAAATAGTTGCCAAACAATCTGGCGGCTTAGGCAACTGGTTTTTCATTCCGCTGCTACCGTTGTTCTTCGTTTACTTTATCTCGGGGGTCGCTGAAACCAACCGTGCTCCTTTCGATGTCGCCGAGGGCGAGTCGGAAATCGTCGCCGGATTTCACGTCGAATATTCAGGCATGACTTTCGCGGTATTTTTCCTCGCCGAATACGCCAACATGATCCTCATTTCAATGTTGTGCGCGCTGTTATTTTTCGGCGGCTGGCTAAGCCCATGGCCTACTGTATTTGGCGATGGCATCGGCTGGCTGTTCGGTAAGACCGCGGTGTTTATGTTGCTGCTACTGTGGTTCAGGGCGACATTTCCGCGTTATCGCTATGATCAAATCATGCGTCTCGGCTGGAAAGTGTTGTTGCCGGTGACGATTTTCTGGCTGTTCGTGGAAGGGGTAGCCATTTATTTTAAAGTCGGGTTGTTCGTTTAATATTATGTTTGCGAAAATACATTACTACCTGAAAAGCTTTCTTTTCCTCGAACTGCTCAAGGGAATGAGCGTGACCGGGCGATATTTTTTCGGCAGGAAATTCACCATCCAGTACCCTGAACAGAAAACGCCGATCAGTCCGCGTTTTCGTGGTCTGCACGCCTTGCGTCGCTATGCCAACGGGGAAGAACGTTGTATCGCCTGTAAACTCTGCGAGGCGGTATGCCCGGCGCTAGCGATTACGATCGAATCCGAACAGCGCGCAGATGGCACCCGTCGCACCACGCGCTACGATATCGATTTGTTCAAATGCATCTATTGCGGTTTCTGCGAAGAAGCATGCCCGGTCGATTCGATTGTTGAAACCAACATCTTTGAGTATCACTTCGAGAACCGGGGTGAAAATATAATGACCAAGGAAAAGTTGCTCGAGATTGGCGATCAATACGAAGCGCAGCTCGCCGCCGACCGATCAGCAGACGCCCCATATCGCTAAGCGAATAACGATGATAGAAACAGTCATATTTTATATTTTTGCAGTCGCCACGGTGATCAGCGCCTGCGCGGTGGTGACGGTTAAAAACCCGGTGCATGCGGCTTTATTCCTGGTACTGACCTTTTTCACCAGCGCGGTGATCTGGATGTCGCTGGAAGCCGAGTTCCTGGCGATCAGCCTGGTGCTGGTTTATGTCGGCGCGGTGATGGTGTTGTTTATCTTCGTCGTCATGATGCTGGATATCAATGTTGCGCGACTGCGTGAAGGCTTCGTGCGTTACCTGCCGCTCGGGCTTGCGGTGGCGGCTATCATGCTGTTACTGATGTTGAGCGTGGTCACCAGCGACGTGTTTGTGCTTGATGTCGGTTCCGAGCCACTGCCTAAACCGGCTGACTACAGCAATACCAAGGCGCTGGGCGCCGTGCTGTATACCGAATATGTATTCGCGTTTGAAATTGCCGCGGTGATTCTGCTGGTGGCGATCATCGCAGCGATTTCATTGACCATGCGTAAACGTACCCAAGCCAAGTACCAGGCTCCCTCCGACCAGATCAAGGTACGCAAGTCGGATCGTTTGCGGATTGTAAAAATGCCGTCGGTGGAGGAGGAGTGACAATGACTGTTACCTTAAGCCACTACCTGATTCTTGCCGCGATTTTGTTCAGTATTTCGATCGCCGGCATCGTCATCAATCGCAAGAACATCATCATCCTGTTGATGTCGATCGAGTTGATGCTGTTATCGGTGAATTTGAATTTTATCGCGTTTTCGCATTACCTCGATGATCTTGCCGGCCAGGTGTTCGTGTTTTTCATCCTCACGGTAGCGGCTGCGGAGGCAGCTATCGGCCTTGCGATACTGGTGGTGCTGTTCCGTAACAAGCGTTCGATCAATGTCGAGGATATCAAGGAGCTAAAGTGGTGAGTATGGATTTGATATACCTTGCTATTCCGTTGGCTTCGTTGATGGGTGCGGTTATCGCCGGCTTTTTCGGCAAGCAAATCGGGCGCTCGGGCTCGCACTGCGTGACCATCATCGGCGTCACGGTATCGTTCGTGCTGTCACTCATCGTGCTCAAGGATGTTGTTATTGACGGTGCGGCGATTTACAACAAGTCGGTATACACCTGGATGATCAGCGATGGTATTCGCTTCGAAGTCGGTTTCCTGATCGATGGTTTGACCGCCCTGATGATGGCGGTGGTCACCTCGGTGTCGCTGATGGTGCATATTTATACCATTGGTTACATGCACGACGATCCCGGCTACCAACGCTTTTTCAGCTACATTTCACTGTTCACTTTCTCCATGTTGATGCTGGTCATGTCGAACAATTTCCTGCAACTGTTCTTTGGCTGGGAAGCGGTTGGGCTGGTGTCTTACCTGTTGATTGGTTTCTGGTTCAAAAAGGAAACGGCTATCTACGCCAACATGAAAGCATTCCTGGTCAACCGGGTTGGCGATTTCGGCTTTCTGCTCGGTATCGCGGTGATATTGATGTTTACCGGGTCACTCGATTACTACGAAGTTTTTGACCGTGCCGACGCGATGTTATCGGCCACCATGCAGGTTATTCCGGGAATGGACTGGTCGGTGATTACAATTGCCTGCATCCTGCTATTCATCGGTGCGATGGGTAAATCGGCACAGGTGCCGCTGCACGTCTGGCTACCCGACTCGATGGAGGGCCCGACCCCGATTTCAGCATTGATCCATGCGGCGACCATGGTTACCGCGGGCATTTTCATGGTGGCGCGGATGTCGCCATTATTCGAACTATCTACCACCGCGCTGTCATTTGTCATCGTAATCGGTGCGACCACCGCATTTTTCATGGGCCTGGTCGGCATCGTGCAAAACGACATCAAGCGGGTAGTGGCCTACTCGACCCTGTCTCAGTTAGGCTATATGACCGTGGCACTCGGCGCATCGGCTTACTCGGCGGCGATCTTCCATCTGATGACGCACGCATTTTTCAAGGCCCTGCTATTCCTCGCGGCGGGTTCGGTCATCATCGCCATGCACCATGAGCAGGATATCCGCAAAATGGGCGGGCTCAAAAAATACATGCCGATCACCTACTGGGTATCATTGGTCGGCTCGCTGGCATTGATTGGATTTCCGGGGACATCCGGCTACTTTTCCAAGGATGCGATCCTGATC
>JBATHL010000634.1:0-1651 GCA_049666745.1 Gammaproteobacteria bacterium | reverse complement strand
GCTTTACGCCCCAGCAGACACCAGACTAACGGCTGCGTCACAGATATTTCCTCCAATGCCTCGACACGAGAACAAGTCGGCTTACGGAGTTTAACAACAACGCCGCTCCCGGTAGACTAGCCATTTTTCAACATAGAGATGGAATAGCGTGAAACCAACAGTATTCATACACACCAACCACAAGCAACGCCTCGGCGCGCTTGTCAGCCGGTATTCCCTCAGGCGCAATTCCGCGCATGCGGAGAAATTTGACATACAGTTGATCGAGATCCGTGATTTTCCCGTTATGCAGGAAAGGGAAGGTTAACTGTATATGCGCGATGGTGACATGCGACCCTGGTTGAATAACGACATCCAATCCTTCACGCCGCTGCGCTTTGCGCCGCCCCAATTAATGGGCTACGAGGTCCGTGCCATCGTCATCGATCCTGACATCTTCGCCGTCGGTGATATCTGGGAGCTGCTCGAGCACGACATGCGTGGCAAGGCGATTATGTGCCGGCGCAAGGGGCGCAAGGCCGCCTATGCCTCAAGTGTCATGCTCCTGGATTGCGCGAAGCTGGCTCACTGGCAGTTCGACAAGCCGGGTCAGCGGCGCAGAACGCCGGCTTTGCCGGCGGCCCCGCAGAGGCGATGGCGCAGCCCCGAGTAATCTCTCCGGGCGCGTCATCTTATAAAACAGCAAGTTAGCAAATGATCTAAAAGTCTTTTCTACTTGCTGCTTTATCCTTTCTTTTTTCCAGTTCTCGCGAAAACAACGAGTTACGCATGACCTGGAGTATCTGGTTAAAAACCAAGTACTCTGCTCGTATGACCACTAAGCGGATGGTAAATCATTTGACCCGATGTATCGGTTTTTCCGGCGAGATTAACAATTCGCCACAGACAGGTCCTGTAGCCGCTTTTTGTTTCAATAAAACCAGTGCGGGACTTTTGCCGGGGGATGACTCACTCAGAGTGTAATCTGCAAGTACAGGGTGTTGCTGCTTAGTCCAGGCCTAAAACAATACGCCAATACGCTTCGACTTCGCTGATTTCCTTCTCGGTGAGGATGGTCAGCATATCACTGGTAATGCGCCGGTTATCAATGGTTCTTGTTTGATCCAGCATGATGTCAGAATCGGATTCCAGTCCGTCGCGCGCCGCGATCCGATAACGTAGTGGCGCTGCGTCTTCGATCAATTGTGTGGTCAGCGGGAGTACGGTAGTGCTCGGATGCCCGGCTTCATTCAACAGATTGCTCTGCATGACGATACACGGTCGGATTTTTCCCGGCTCGGTACCTTTTGATGGATTGAAATTGGCCAGATAAATGCCGCCACGCTTACAGGCCATCGGCATTTGCCGCGTCCAAATCGGCCGATGTATCGAGTGCCTGCTTGCGCGTTTTGAGCGAGGCGGTTCGCATCCGCTGTCGCAGTGCCTCACGGTCCAGGTGCTGCTGATAGTTACGAACCGCGTCTCTGATTACACGGCTCTTGGTTGTACTCATTCGTCTTGCCAGGCGGTTGAGTAGCGCGTCAAATTCTGCATCGGCTTTAATGGTGACTGTTTTCATAGCTTAATAGTACTTAAATAAGTAATACCAAACAAAGTATTATTACATGGCTCTTGCCAAGCAAGGGTTGTTGGAGAATCTACCGTGTGGGCG
>JBATHL010000633.1:0-3130 GCA_049666745.1 Gammaproteobacteria bacterium | reverse complement strand
GAGCTATTTAGCCTCATTCAGGTGGAACTTGTCACCGGTCGCACCCATCAAATCAGGGTACACTGTCAGGTCGAGGGCCACCCAATCGCAGGGGACGATAAATATGGCGATAGCGGGTTTAATCGCGCCATGCGCAAGCTTGGTGTTCGGCGCCTGATGCTGCATGCCTCCAGCCTCGAACTGCCACCTGGTAAATACACGCCCGAAGTCGTTATCAATGCACCATTACCGGCCGAATTCGAACAATTATTCGACAGTATCGACTACAACTAATAGCAACGTACATTAATTAACACAGGGAATAACATGGCTGATGTAGAAACCGACACCAATCAATCCGCAAGCGGCTCCGGCAAGCAGGCTCAATCGGTAGTCGACCGCCTGGTCTTTGCCGCACTCAGGGAGCAAACCCGAGCGCGTCGCTGGCGCGTGGGTTTCATGCTGTTTTTCATCGTCTACCTGAGCGTAATTACGACAATGCTGTTCACCGGCCAGGGTGACGACGAGCAGGCAGATGGAGAAAGGCACACCGCTGTAGTGAAATTGGCGGGAGTCATCGCCAGTGGAGAAGCGGCCGGCGCAGATAACATTATCACCGGGCTTAAAGCCGCGTTTGAGCACGATGACACCGCGGGTATCGTCATCGAAATCAATTCTCCAGGCGGCTCTCCGGTCCAGTCAGCCTACATATTCGATGAAATCATGCGTTTGAAAGAGGAACACGACTCGATACCCGTATATGCGGTGGTTGCAGATATCGCTGCTTCGGGAGGCTACTTCGTCGCCGCCGCAGCCGACAGGATCTACGTCAATCAGTCCAGCCTGGTAGGTTCGATCGGGGTGCGTATGGATGCTTTCGGCTTTGTCGAAATGATGAAAAAAATCGGTGTCGAAAGACGCCTCCTCGTCGCCGGTGAAAACAAGGGTCTGTTCGATCCTTTTCTGCCCGAGCAGAGCGATCAAAAAGCCCATTTGCAATCCATGCTCAACGAAGTCCATAGCCACTTCATCAATGCGGTCAAACAGGGCAGAGGTGAGCGCCTGGTGGTGAACGAAGATACTTTTAGCGGGTTGATCTGGAGTGGTGAAAAGGCCCTGGGCCTGGGTCTCGTGGATGCTTACGGCACCACGCGCAGCGTTGCCCGGGAACTGGAAGCGGAACGCGTCATTGATTTTACGCCGCAGACCGATTTGCTGGAAGACCTGGCTAATCTTCTCGGCAGTAGTATCGGGCGTGGTATCAGTCAGTATTTACTTGGCAATTTCAACCTGAACTAGAAGCCTCCCGGATCGAGAACGGGTTTAGACTACTTCGACACCAGCACTTTCCAGCATCGCTATCAGTCTGAGCAGGGGCAGACCGATCAGCGCGCTGGGATCGTCGCCACGCATCTTGCTGAACAGGCAGGAACCATATCCCTCCGCTTTGAAACTGCCGGCGCACTGATAGGGTTGCTCGACTTGCAAATAATGTTCAAGCTGGCGATCGCTCAAAACCCGGAAATCAACCTCGAAAGGAACATCTTCGACCGCGCAGAATCCTGTAGACAGGTTAAGCACGCACACCCCGGTATGGAAAACCACGGTTCTTCCCTGTGCTTCGCGCAGCTGCCGTAACGCGTTTTCATGTGAACCCGGCTTACCCAGGATTTTTGCCTCCAGCAAAGCACATTGATCCGAACCGATTACGATTGCATCGGGATGGTTTTGCGCCACATGACGGGCTTTCGATTCGGCCAGACGACAGACATAGGCACAGGCGTCTTCACCCGGATTGATCGTCTCGTCAATATCGGGGGCATGGGACTCGTAAGCCAGCTGCAGTCGGTCCAGCAGCTGGCGGCGAAACGGTGAGCTGCTGGCCAGGATAATTTTTGTTTGCACTAGGTGAAATCCCAAGTTTTGCTGACGGCGCCGATCATACTTCCAGCCCTGTCTGGTAACGGTGGCGCAGTATATTACAAGCATGACCGGATTACATAATCAGGTCGAATTTTTACCGCGAATTGAATAGACAATGTTATCCACAAGCATGTAGAATCGCCGCCTTATGCGGGACAAGTTGCGTAGGCGCTACCAGGTTCAAAAGGAAATGGGCCAGAAAGGCTATTTCGAGGGTGAAATCCCGTTAGCGGAACTAGGGCGCGTGCGCGAGTTGCTGCATCCCGGGAAGTCCGACCTGGAAGGTCGAAAGATTGCCCTGAAATTCGAGTTTGTACGCAACGAATATGAAATCCCAATGTTAGTCGGGCATCTGGAAACCAGCCTCGAACTGGAATGTCAACGTTGCCTCAAAGCATTGGCATGGCCGATGACGCTTGATTTCAGTTTAATGATCGACGCCAGTGACGAACTGGTCAGGGATAGCAGTATAGATACATTGTATAGCGAAGATGGATTTATCGATATTGTCGAGGTGGTAGAGGACGAGTTGATGCTTGCTATTCCACTGGTGGCAATGCACGAAGATACTGCGTGCAACGAAAACTGGCAGGTTTCGGAATCCGAAACTACCATTAAAGACAATCCGTTTGCAGTTCTACAGCAACTGAAAACGACAGATTAAGTTTACTGGAGATACCAATGGCTGTTCAGAAAAGTCGTAAAACCCCGTCCAGACGAAATATGAGACGGTCGCATGATGCACTGGGAAGCGCAACCCTGTCGGTTGAGCCTACTACCGGTGAAACCCATCGTCGGCACCATATCAGCGCCGATGGTTACTACAAAGGTCGTCAGGTGATAGCGGACAAAGTCATCGAAGACGACGACGAGTAGAACCGAGCGGGATGTCACTTAAATACGGGCGGCAATAACCGCCCGTATTCATTTAAGATTCCCCGTAAAAATGGGACGAAAAATTATTGCACTCGACGCCATGGGGGGCGACTACGGCCCTCCTGTAACCGTGGGCGCGGCAAAATTGGCCCTCGATGAAATTTCCGGGCTGGAACTGGTGCTGGTTGGCGATCAAAATCAACTTGCCGCCGAACTCGAGAAGCATGGTCTGGACATGGATAATCGTGTCAGCATTCATCACGCTTCGGAAGTCGTTGGCATGGATGATCTACCCGTTGTCGCGCTCAAGAAGAAGAAAGACTCTTCGATGCGAGTGGCCATCAATCTGGTC
>JBATHL010000632.1:0-4446 GCA_049666745.1 Gammaproteobacteria bacterium | reverse complement strand
CTGCCGGTGTCGTCACCGGGGGTGCCTGGGTCGGTATTACTCGATACTTGAAAAAAGCCTCCGCCAACCGTGTTACCGTGATCCCGAAATTTATCAATACACCGCTCGACGTGCTGGCACTCGGCCTTTTCGATCTGCTCGCACCACTGGCGCTGAAGGTTACCGCCGTTGACGGCTGCATCGATGACGCAAAGCGCAAACTGATTCAGGACTACTTTGTTAAGGAGTGGGGTTATGATCCCGGCTTCGTTACCGAGGGCATCAACTACACCGAATCCAAAATAAGCGAGTTTTCAACCAGAAGCCTGGCGCAAACACTGGCTGAATTTACCCGTGATAATAGAGACTGTAACTTCGACATGATGTCGCGGGAGATTCTGGGTTTCCTGGGCAATATTGTTGCAGCTGACGGTATCGTAGATCAGCGTCAGCAAAAGGAAATCGCGAAAATTGCAGGCATCTTTAATTCGGCCGGTAAATATTCGCTGAAGCAAAAAGTGCAGGTGGGTTGGGGCTCATTCAGGAAATTACCGGGCAGGCTTTTTTCGCGCAAGCATTCCACCAAAGACAATTGAGGTCCGGGGTTTATCCCCTGGCTTGCTCCCCACTTTCAACCGAAGCGCTTATCGAGATACTCGATAATATTGTTCGATCCATACATCCATTGCGTCGATCCATCGTCTTTTAACAGACGCAAACAGGGTACCTGGTATTTGCCCCCTTCGTTTATCAGCTCGCTGTTCCACTGTGGATCATTGCGCGCGTCACGGGTTTCTATATTTAAACCCAGGCGACGAATGTTGCGCCGGGTTTTGACACAGAATGGACATTGCTTGAACTGGTAAATCTTCATGTTCGCTGTTATGGCATCGAGTTCGGCGCGTTTCTCCGGGGGGAAAACCGGTATTTCCGGGCGTGTGATCCAGTCAAGCAATATGATAATTTGACCTAACGGCCAGCGTATCAGGCGAAATACAGTTTTCATAAAAAGATTTTTCCAGCGCTTTGTCGGTATATTGCCAGCCACTCGGCAGGCCTGGAGCAGGCAATCCGGGGGTTTAATGTCGGCAAACATTCTGAGTATTTTACGCTCAAAAGCAAGGCGGAAAATCGTTAATTTTCCGCTAGATCTCCGATTTCGAATCCTTGATCCTGCCTGCATTTTCGTATCCCTGTCAAAAATTGAAAAAAACGCTTTAGAAACAGCATGCAGGTGCCGATATAGAGTGCATTACTCGGAAGACAAGTAAAACGCATGTGCCAAATAAAAGTCTCACGCAGGTAGCCCCGGTAACTTCGAAGAAATGATCGTGGAAAGCAACTTGATAACCAGGTTTTACAACGGGAAGCTCCGTACAGCGGTGCTGATGTCGATATTGATCCTTGTTGTATCTAACGCTGCGTCGGCGTCAACTGCGTCTGTTCAGCTTAGCGAAGCAGAACAGCAGTGGTTGAATGCGCATCCATCGATTCGTCTGGCCGTCGATATTGACTGGTCGCCTTTCGAATACATCGATGAAGAAAAACAGTATGTTGGCATGGCCGCAGAATACATAGCCCTGGTGGGTGAAAAGCTTGGCATCGAGTTCGCGGTCGAAAAAGAAAAGTCATGGTCTGAAGTCGTGGAATCCGTCAAGAGCGGTGAGCTTGATATGTATTCCTGCGTTGTATCCACTATCCAGCGCCGTGAGTATGCCAATTTCACCAAACCCTATCTTTCCTTCCCGATGGTCATAGTTACCAGCGACCAGGTTGCTTACGTGAATGGTCTTAAAGACCTGCGCAATGAAACAGTCGCCGTGGTGCGAGGCTATGCGACCCAGGACCTGTTGGAGAAAAACCATCCGAACCTCGAGTTATACCTGGCTGATAATGTAGCCGATGCGCTGGAGAAGCTTTCCCACGGCAAGGTTTATGCCTATATCGGTAACATCGCCACGGTCAGTGATGTGATAAGACGTGAGGGTTTAACCAACATCAAAATATCCGGTAAAACGCCGTATAGCTATGAATTGTCGATGGGGGTCAGGAAAGACTGGCCTGAATTCATGCCTATCCTGCAGAAGGCACTGGATTCAATAACCGAACAGGAGCGGGAGCAGATCTATCGTAACTGGATAAAACTGCGCTATGAGCATGGTTTTGATTACGACCTGCTATGGAAAGTCCTGGCCGGCGTATTCCTGGTCATCATGGTTATTCTTATCTGGAACCGTCGTCTTTCGAGTGAAATAGAAAAACGTACCGAGGCCGAGAAGTTACTCAATGAGGCGCATCACCGGCTCGAGCAGACTAATCAGCAACTGGTTAACTACGTAGACATCGTCGACAAGTATGTCATCACGTCATCAACCGACAACAAGGGAATAATTATTTCTACCAGTGACGCATTCTGTGAGATATCGGGATACAGCGAACAGGAACTGATCGGTAACAGCCATAGTATCCTCCGCCACGACGATATGCCCGCGGCAATTTACAATCAATTGTGGGGCACTATTACCCGTGGGAAAACCTGGCAAGGCGAACTTAAAAACAGGAAAAAGGATGGCAGCTTTTACTGGGTACACGCCTATATTTCTCCCATTTTCGACGAGCAGGGAAGTATCACCGGTTACACCGCGATTCGTGAAGACATAACCAATAAAAAACGGGCTGAGGCATTAGCTATCACCGATGAGCTGAGCTCGTTATTCAATCGTCGTCATTTCAACAATTTGCTCCCGCAGGAACTGGCACGGGCCGAACGGGAACATAAGTGTCTTGCGCTGATGATTATCGACGTCGATTATTTCAAACCCTACAACGATAACTACGGGCATCAGCAGGGGGATAAAGCTTTGCAGGTCGTCTCCGGGGTATTGCAGGATTCACTGCGCCGTGCGGGCGATTTTGCCTTCCGTATTGGCGGTGAAGAATTTGGCGTGATTGTTGCCGTTGATCAAAGCAAAGACGCATACCGGATTGCGGAAAAACTGCGCAAGGCCGTTGAAGACCTGAAGCTCGAGCATGGCTACAACCAGGCCTCACCCTACCTGACGGTGTCTATCGGCGTAAAAACCCATCAGGGCAGTGGCGCTGCGGCACCGCAAATGGATTTGATTTACCGCCTGGCGGATGATGCCCTCTACGAGGCCAAGGGAAACGGACGCAACCAGGTTGCTGGCGCTGAAATCAGTCAGCTGCTGGTTCAGGGTAAAGTCGGCTCGATTAGTAGTTAGCAACGCTTGCCCGTTGGCCGATGTTTTTAAGCATTGGCCAGGCTTGACAGTTTCTCGTGCTGGCTTGCCACGTTCTTCAGGAAATCGGTAACCGGGATCGGTTTGCTGAACAGGAAGCCTTGCATGATGTGGCAATCGAGACCTTCCAGATAATTTAACTGATTGGTGTTTTCAACCCCTTCCGGAATAATATTAATGCCGAGGGCATGTGCCATGCCGATAATGGCCGCAACCAACGCTGCGCCTTTTTTTGAATGTTCGATTTCAGAGATGAACGAATAATCGATTTTTATCGTATGCACCGGTAGTTCGCGCAGATAGTTAAGCGAGGAGTACCCGGTGCCGAAATCATCGATTGCGATTGAAAACCCTTTGTTGGACAGAACCTGCAATTTATGGGTGCAGGCCTGGATATCACTCATGAACATATTTTCAGTGATTTCAATTTCCAGCCGCTTTGGTTCGATACCGGCATCCCTGGCAATCGCGACCAGGTTCTCCGGAAAATCTTTTTGCCTGATGTCAGCGGCAGATAAATTGATACTGGCTTTGATCCGGCTTTCGAGGAAGGCTTTGTTACCAAACAGGTCGATCGCGACACGATTCAATACCCATTCGCTGATTTGCTCAATAATGCGAGATTCTTCTGCCTGTTCAATAAAATAGTTTGGCTCGACCAGTCCAAACTGGGGATGATTCCATCTCAGCAACGCTTCAACACCGACTATCTGTCGGGTTCTGGTGTCAATCTGGGGCTGGTAATACATTTCCAGTTCATCATTCTTTAGCGCTTTTCGCAAACCGCTTTCTATGGAAATTTTTTCAGCGGCGGCGTGTTCCAGTTTGGCGTTATAAAACGTATAGCCATTTTTCCCGGCAGACTTGACTTCGTACATCGCCATATCTGCGTTTTTGATTAGTGTATTGATATCTTTTGAATCAACCGGGAACACGGAAATACCGATACTGACATTGATGTAAACTTCTTTGCCGCGCAAATAGAAAGGCTGTTGCAAACTGGCGATTAATTTCTGCGCGACACTTTCGGCCTGTGCCCGGGTGGTGGGCTGGGGGAGCAACAACATGAATTCGTCGCCGCCAAGCCTGGCCAATGTATCACCCGTTCTGATTTCAGTTTTGAGTCGCCCGGCAACCTCGACTAGCAATTGATCGCCAACCACGTGACCAAAGCTGTCATTGATAAGTTTGAACCTGTCCAGATCCA
>JBATHL010000631.1:0-6962 GCA_049666745.1 Gammaproteobacteria bacterium | reverse complement strand
GCGGTAACCATTCGACATTTTTACCCGTTAACAGAATCACCGTCGAGCCCATATTGAAACGACCCATTTCCGCCCCCTTGGCAATATCCTTGCGGGTATGGCTATAGTCATATTCGCTGATCTTCCTGGCGCGAGGCGGCACCACCAGTCCACTCCACACGGTTTCGATCGCGGAAACATTAAGCGCACCTACCAACACCATCACCATGGGTCCGGCACTGGTTTCGAAGTAACAGACCAGTCGTTCATTGCGTGCAAACAGGCGGGGAATTTCTTCCACTGTCCACTGCGCGACGCTGAAAAGGCGTCCGGGCACATGGATCATTCTTTGCATATTGGCATCGAGTGGCATATGCATGCGGTGGTAATTATAGGGTGCAAGGTAAATGGTCGCGAAGCGTCCATCTGCAAACTCGGCGGCCATGCTCTTGTCACCACCGAGTAATTCAAGTGCGCTGTAACCCCGGCCCTTTGCCTGCATGATGGCACCTGCCCGAACTGGACCGGCCTGGGATATAGTGCCGTCACAGGGACAGGCGAGAGTGTTTTCGCCTGCTGCAATGGGCCGAAGATTAGCTTTGAGCGGACGTATAAAGAACTCATTGAAGGTCTGGTAGTATCCGATTTCGGGTTCCTCAGCTTCCTCCATATTGACCCCGTATTGTTCTACGAACCATGCAATCAGGGGCTTAACCTGGGGTCCCCGCAGGCGCGTTATCAGGTAAACCACCCGCGATATTGCATGGTGCGGCAAGATGTAGAACATGACTTTGAGAAATTTCTGTTTTTTACTTAGTTCGGCCATGTTTATTTTTTCACAGTCATGTTCAGGTCTTGTGTGGAACCGTCATCGAATTCGATTACGATCTGCAACACATCGCCCGGTTTGGTCGGTTCAGCTGGATTCATCATCATTAAATGTAGCCCACCGGGCGCTAGTTGCACGGTTGCATCGGGCTCGATGACTAAAGTCGGCACTGCTTCCATTCGCATCATGCCATCTTCGGCGATGGTGCGGTGAATTTCGACACTCGCGAATGCGTCGCTGCGTATTGCGACAATGCTGAGCGCATTGGTTTGCGTATTACGAATTGTCATGTAACCGGCGCGTACCGGGACTGCAGGCGGCAGATTCTTTATCCAGGCGTTGTGGATATCGAGCTCGGCGATCGCGCTGCCCGGCAAAATCAGCAACAGAATAAGCAGTAATCGTGATATGTACATTCGACCTGGACTAGTTGTGTTCAACAATGCGGGTCATGTCGCGTGCCAGCGCGAGCGCATCATGTGGTGCACCGAACAGGCCTGCGAATTCAGCCTGTGGATTTACTAGCACGATAGCTGAACTGTGATCGACGTCGTAGTTGGTGCTGGCTTCGCTTTTATTACGGATATCGTGCGCGATGCCCAGCGATCGGGTCAGCGGGGTTAACTTTTCCAGCGGCGCCGTGGCGCCGATAAATGCAGGGTTGAAATAGGTGACGTAGGCGGCAAGAACTTCGGGATTGTCGCGTTCAGGATCCACTGAAACAAAGTAAACCTGCATTGCCTCAAGCACATCGGGATCTTCGATCGCGGTGAGCATCTCGGCCATGGTTTGCAGGCTGGCAGGGCAAATATCGGGGCAGTGAGTGTAGCCGAAAAATATCAGGCTCCATTTGCCATTTAAACTTGATCGAGTCAGCGGCTGGTTGTTGTGATTTACCAGTTCGAACTCAGGCAGGGCGCGTGCCTGCTCACCGAACCAGAGGCCGTCTTCGAGTTCGACTGGTTTACTGTTGTTGAGAAACCAGGAAATCGAAAAACCTCCGATCAGGGCTAGCAACGCGACGATTGCGATAGTCGATTTATTCATCTTCGTTATCGTGTAAAATTCGCGGCATTATATTTCAACTGTTAGTAAACACAACGTGGCGATTCCTGAAAACCTGCAAGTCCTGACTACGATTCGAGATTTCATTCGTTGGGGTAGTAGCGAGTTTTTACGCAATGAGCTGAGTTTCGGGCATGGGTTTGTGGGTGCCCTTGACGAGTCCAGGTATATGGTTCTGCATGCCCTGGCCCTGCCTTATGACTGGCCTGATGCCTATTCAGACGCAGTCCTGACCTTGTCTGAACGCGAACAGGTAATCGAAATTCTGCAATTGCGTATAAATTCCCGCCAGCCCGCAGCCTATATCACGCGCGAGTCCTGGTTTTGCGGGCTAAAATTTTACGTTGACGAGCGCGTACTGGTACCGCGTTCCCCGATCGCCGAGCTCATCTCGAATCAATATGAACCCTGGGTGGATAGCAGCCGGGTGCAACGTATCCTCGATCTATGCACCGGCAGTGGCTGTATCGCGATCGCTTCGAAGTACCATTTTCCGGCGGCCGAGGTCTGTGCTTCTGATATTTCTCCTGCAGCGCTCGAAGTAGCCGCGCTGAACCTTGCGCAACACGATCTCAGTGACCAGATAAACCTGTATGAGTCTGATCTGTTTGACTCGATTCCGGCACAATCGTTTGACGTCATAGTCAGCAATCCACCTTATGTCGATGCCGAGGATATGGCCGCCCTGAGTGATGAATTTCATCACGAGCCGGCTATCGGTTTGCGTGCGGGTGATGATGGCCTGCTGCTGGTTGATCGTATCCTGGCAGGAGCAGGGACGTTTTTGAGCGAGCATGGTGTCATTATTATCGAGGTCGGAAATTCGCAGGCGGCCATGGAGTCCAGGTATGACTTTCTGCCGATGACCTGGATAGAATTTGAATTCGGTGGTGGCGGGGTTTGCGCTATCCAGGCGCGGGATCTGCAGCAACAACAATCTACGCTAAGCGCTATCGCCGGTTGACCGCGCATGACAGGCAACATGACATCAGTGACAGGCTGGAAGTACCGCAAAAAAATCAGCGAAACAAGTAAAAAGTATCGTGGCGGTGACCGTAACGCTGAAAATTTCGAGCGTTTCGAGGTTTACCGGTTTTTGTTATCAAGTAATCCGGAGCACTAATTATGTCCTGGTGGGGTAAAGCGCTTGGTGGCGCATTCGGGTTTATGATTGGTGGGCCTCTCGGCGCCCTGATGGGGATCGCTTTCGGACATAGTTTCGATCGTGGCCTGGGCAAGATGGATAGCGCCGAATGGGGCGCGGATCAGGAGCGTATACAGGCGGCATTCTTTACCGCTACGTTTTCGGTGATGGGTTACCTCGCCAAGGTCGACGGCCGGGTTACCCAGGATGAAATCAAGCTTGCCGAAGCGGTCATGGATCGACTCGATTTGAGCACCGAAATGCGCAGTTCGGCAAAGAAGCTGTTCAACGAGGGCAAGTCGGACGACTTTCCCATCGACGAGGTATTAGACCAGTTCAGACATGAGACGCACCGACGAACCACCCTGATTCAAATGTTCCTCGAGATCCAGTTGCAGGCGGCTTACGCCGATGGCGTCATGCATCCCGCGGAAAAAGAGGCGCTGATCAACATCTGTCGCCACCTGGGTATCGCGGTATCGCAGCTGGATCGGCTCGAGGAAATGCTGCGCGCGGGCTTTGGGCGTAGCGACTATGATGCTGCGACTGCCAAAACATCGCTTAAGGATGCATACCAGTTGTTAGGCCTGAACGACGGGGTGAGTAATGCCGAACTCAAAAAAGCCTATCGACGGTTGATGTCGCAACATCATCCAGACAAGCTGGTTGCGAAAGGATTGCCTGAACAGATGATTCGGGACGCGACCGAGAAGACCCAGCAAATCAAGGCCGCTTATGAGCTCATTCGCAAATCCCGTGATGCATGAAGAAGCTGTTTACGCACGAAAACCGTATGATAGTCTTCAATCTGAAAAATGTGTTGCAGGCAGAGGGCATTGAGACCTTCGTCGTCAACGAGTTTGCCGCTGGAGGCGCTGGCGACCTGGCGACTTTCGATACCTGGCCCGAGCTGTGGGTCGAAGACGAAGCCAGGTTCGAACAGGCGCAGGCAATCATACAGGGTATTCTGAGCAACAGGGGCACTGATGACTGGTTTTGCCGGACTTGCCAGGAGCAAAACGACGCTTCATTCCAGTTTTGCTGGAATTGCGGACAGGCGTTTGAATAAGTGGAGGCTATGCCGATGAAAGGTTTTTTTTTAGGATTATTGTTGCTGTCTACGAGCGCTTATGCCGGCGAGGTCAGGATTATTGAAGTCAGCGTCGAATGCCCCGGCAGCTGTACTTTCTCGGTAACCCTCGAGCACGGCGATCAGGGCTGGGGTCACTATGCCAATCAGTGGGATGTCGTTACCCTGGATGGTAAGTTACTGAAATCGCGCGTATTGCATCATCCCCACGAACAGGAACAACCTTTCACCCGTTCGCTGTCTGGAGTATTCATCCCGGCAGGAGAGAGCAAGGTGAAAATCCGCGCCAGAGATTCAAAACATGGTTATAGCAAGCAGGAGTGTATTGTCGACCTGCCGGGGCGTAGCTAGCCAGCAAATTGCACGAAGGCTAGTTTTCCTGCCAGAGTAAACGCAACCCCAGGAAAATCATTACACTGCCGGGAATCCAGCGCTGCACCCAGTTCCCGACTCTGCCGCGTGCGCGCATGGCGCCCGCGGCAACCAGATATGCAATCGTTCCGTTTACTATGGCGCCGGTAACCAGGAATACCGAACCCAGTGCCAGTGATACCAGGAATCCGGGGGTCTCGACAGAGTTTAGAAATTGGGGAATGAAGGCGAGAAAGAACAAGGCGATCTTGGGATTGAGCGAATCAACCAGTAGTCCGCGGCGAAAGTATTGCCAGCTATTTACAGCTAGCGGATAAGTTTTGCCTGCTACGGCCTGTTGCCTTGTTCTCAACAGGTCGATACCGAGATAAATCAGGTAAGCCGCGCCGAGATATTGCACGATTACAAAGGCGACGGGCGTGGTCGCGAGTATCGCGGCAACACCGCTGGCAGCAAGTAACACATGAACAAAGGCTCCTGCCGTCATACCAAGCACCGCGAAAACGCCAGCCTTGAATCCACCTGCCGCACTGATTGAAGTCACCAGTAATACCGAAGGTCCGGGTGACAGGTTGACTGCGAGACAGGCGATTACGAGTAGCGCAAAAGTATCGGGGGTCATGCCTAAGCGTTACGCGCCAGCTCACGAGCGTCAACGAAAGCTTTCACCGAACGCGTTACGTCGGCCGGCGTAGTGGCCCACGAACATACGCTGACTCGAATCACACTGCGCTGTTGCCACTGGGTACCACCGATCCAGCATTCGCCGGATTGCTGGACGTGTTTGATCGTCCCGGTGGTTACCAGGTCGCTGTCACAGGCAACCAGCACCTGGTTGAAGACAACCTCATTCAATATTTCAAAGCCGTGTTGCCCGAGTTCATCCGCGAACTGCCTGGCGCGGGCATGAAAACCGTAAATCAGATCATCGATACCGGACCTGCCCAGATACTTGAGTGCTGCCCAGAGCTCGAAAATGCGCGAGCGGCGTGACATTTCCGGTGTGTGCAACATACCGTCCCGATTATCGCTGTATACGATGTAGGCCCCCGAGGCATGCAATGCATTTACCAGTGCTTCACGGTCGCGACACATGATGACCCCGCTGTCATACGGAGTGTTCAGGGTTTTGTGGCCGTCGAATGACCAGGAATCCGCCAGTTCGATCCCCCGGGTCAAGTGTTTCAATTGATTACTGGCAGCAGCCCAGAGCCCGAAAGCCCCATCGATATGTACCCAGGCATCGGCTTCCCTGGCTTTTTGACACAGGCTTGCAAAATCATCGAAAGCGCCGGAATTCACATTGCCGGCCTGCAGGATGAGGATTGTCGACTGATCAAGTTCGGGAACCAGCCGGGCATCGATTCTACCCTGCGTGTCGGCGTCCACCCACTCGACATTATCGATACCGAAACCGAGTAACGCGATTGCCTTGGTGACGGTGCCATGGGTTTGTCGACTGGCGATGACACGCAGGCGGGGCGCGTTGATGAATCCGTGGCGATTTATGTCCCAGCCGAGGCGAGCAAAATTTCTGTGCCTGGCCGCTGCCAGGCCACAGAAGATCGACATCGACGATCCGCTGACATAACCCGCTATGGTAGATTCGGGGAGTCCAAACAGTTCTCGCAACCAGCCTTCGGTCACTTCTTCGAGCCGTGATGCGATCGGTGAGGACAGGTATAGCGGTGTATTCTGATCCCAGAAATCGGTCAGCCAGCGCACCGCCAGTGTCGCCGGTATCACACCGCCGTTGACCAGGCCGAAATAACGCCCGCCAATTTGTGCCACGGTGGCGGGCGAGCCGTACTCGTCGAGCTGACGCAGGATCTGCAGAGAGTCACCCGGGGAGTCGGGCAGCGGTTCATCGAAGCGGGTGAGATTTGCAATAGCCTCCGGGGTCGGAAAAACATTACGTTCAAGCGCCCTGTCGACATAGGTGTAAGCGGCGTCGCGTGCCTCATCGAATGCGGATTTCTGCTCCATTTCGATAAACATGCGTTGGCGAATGTCATCACTCACTAATCTTTACCCGATAAAATGTGTTTTACTCTGGATTTCAATTCAGGCAACAGTTCGCTTTCAAACCACGGATTTTGCTTGAGCCAGCGATTGTTCCTCGGACTTGGATGCGGTAAGGGTACCATGTCTGGCCAGTAATCTTCCCAGCTACGCACCAGCTCTGTTAGCGAGCGGGATTTTGCGTCGAAGTGATAACGCTGAGCGTATTGCCCCAGAACCAGCGTCAATTCGATTTGCTTCATCTGCGTTAGTAATGGTTTTCGCCAGCGGGTAGCGCATTCGGGGCGCGGGGGTAGATCGCCGGAGGCGCCGGTTCCGGGATAGCAAAATCCCATTGGCAGGATCGCAATGATGGACGCATCATAAAAAGCCTCCCGGCTGATGCCTAACCAGTCACGCAAGCGATTTCCACTCGGATCATCGAAAGGAATTCCCGTGCTATGCACTTTACTCCCGGGTGC
>JBATHL010000630.1:0-4122 GCA_049666745.1 Gammaproteobacteria bacterium | reverse complement strand
AGACCAATGAGTAGCAGTTTCTCTTCCTTACGAGCCTTTTTCTCCACCGATTGTGAAACTGCATACTTGTATTCAGAGGTGCGGAAGTACTTGGTGTAGTTACGTTTGAGGATTGCGCTGCGATCAGAACCGCGTAACAGCGGAATTTTAATCTGGCGAAATTCTTCCTCGATTAAATCGACCAGCAGGCGCACGGGTTCATCGCGAAACGAGCGTAAGTAGGCGCTGAACAGGTCAAGGCCCTGCTCATCGGGCTCGAAGTAGACACTGCTCGCAAGCTTATGGCCGGACCATTCCTGTGCGACCATTCTGTAACCGGTAAAATATAGAATTCTTTTCATATATATGCCGTTAAAAATTGATCGTGGAAATGGTATCGTAAATCGGGCCGAGTACCGAAAGCGCCAACCACATCACGATGATTCCGATTGATGCCATCAGGGAAGTCTGTAAAACCGGCTCCAGTTTCTCGATGCTGTCGTTGATATCGCGATCGAAAAAGTAACTTACATTGTTCAGTGATTTATCCATTTGACCACTGGATTCACCGACGCGCAGCATGCGCACGACCAGCGGCGGAAAAATGCCGATATTCTTGAACGCCTCGCTGATACTGCTGCCTTCCGAAATCTGTTGCCAGGCGCGCTCGATACCATCCTCGAGGACGCTGTTGCTAACCACGGCCTTGCTCAGGTTTATCGCGTCCAGGACCGTTATCCCGGAAGCGAACATCAGTGCAAAATAACGGGTAAAACGTGAAACCTTGATCTTTTCATTGACCGGGCCGAGTACCCATATCTTCAACAACATACCATCCAGTTTGAAACGCGCGGCGTTACTCGTCTTGTACAAATATCTGAGAACAAAGAAAATCCCGAACGGCACGCTGATTACGAGGTACCAGAAATCGATCAGAAAATCTGAAGTGAACATCAGCATCCGCGTCTCGAAGGGAATCTTGCCCCCCAGTCCGACTATTGCGTCCATGATATCCGGCACTATAAAAATCATCATGAACATGATG
Organism: Gammaproteobacteria bacterium; assembly: GCA_049666745.1. GTDB lineage: Bacteria > Pseudomonadota > Gammaproteobacteria. Next base: position 3,098 of record JBATHL010000630.1, on the reverse strand, counting down.
ACCGACATCACCAGCGTGCCGATGACTGCCGGGTAGGTCATGATCTTCTTTGCCTTGGCCATCAATTCGTCCTGCCATTTCAGCGTTTCGGTAATATCGACCAGGACCTCACTCATTTTGCCGGTACGCTCACCCACACGGATCAGGCTGACGAATACCTCATCAAATATTTTAGGGTAGAGCGCAAGCGCCTGGGAGAAAGAATTACCACCCTCGATGGCTTCGATCAGGCCGGTAACGATATCGCGAAAGGTCGGGTTTTCTTCACCGTCCCGCAGGTCGGACAGACCTTCCAGAATCGGGACGCCGGCACGAGTCAACTGCTCCAGGTAAAACGAAAAATTGATTAAGTCCCTGCGTCCGATCTTGTTGCGCCCAAACAGGTCTGCACCAGGGTCCTTTTGCTTAAAGGTGACCAGGTCCATTTCCATCTTTTCGAGGCGCAACTCGAGGTCATTGCCGTTACCGGCATCCAGGCTTCCGGTGATAAATTTGCCGCTGGCATCGATTGCCTTGTATTGAAAGAGCGGCATGGTTAAGTCATCCGCTCGGTAAGGTCGGCGACGCGTGCGACCTCTTTAATCGACGTTGTGCCCTCGATGATGTGGCGTATACCGTCATCGGCGAGGGTGAAAAATCCCTGTTGGTATGCAGCCTCCTTGATTTCCTTGGTAGTCGCGCCATGCGCCAGCAAATCATCGAGATCCGAGTTCATTTTGAGAATCTCGAGTAGGGCAATGCGCCCCTTGTAACCGGAATTGTCGCAGCTGGTGCAGCCCTTGGCCTTGTAGACCTTTTCCGGCACGACTCCCCGGTCATTGCTGAGCATTCGTAAATCATCCTCGCTGGGGGCATAGGCGGTTTTGCAGAACTTGCATAGCTTGCGAATCAGACGCTGGGCGACAACGCCGATGATATTACCGGCCATGATTTCCGGGATAATCCCAATATCGCGCAGACGCGGCAGCGCGCCGATAGCAGAGTTGGTATGCAGCGTCGAATAAACCTGGTGACCTGTCATTGCAGCGCGAAAAGCCATTTCGGCAGTTTCTTCGTCACGCACCTCGCCTACCAGGATGACATCCGGGTCCTGGCGCATCAACGACTTGATACCGTTGGAGAAATCCATTCCCGCTGCCTCGTTGACCGAAGTCTGACGAATCAACGGAAACGGGTATTCTACCGGGTCTTCCAGCGTCATGATGTTGACCTGCTCGCTACTGATGTAGTTCAGCATCGAGTAGAGCGTGGTTGTCTTACCGCTACCGGTCGGGCCGGTAACCAGGATGATACCCTCGGGTCGCGCCATCATGATCTTCAGGGTACGCAGTGATTCCTGGGGTAGCTCGAGGTTTTCCAGCGGAATAACGCCCTTCTCACGGTCGAGTACCCTGAGCACGATATTCTCACCATGAATGGTAGGCTGTGAGGCGACACGAAAGTCGATCTGTCGACCGATTATGGTGCGCGATATGCGGCCATCCTGGGGCGAGCGGGTTTCAGCGATGTTCATGTCCGCCATAACCTTGAGTCGCACCGCGATCGCCGCCCAGTAAGTCTTATGCAGGCTACGGATCTGGCGTAACACACCATCGATACGGTAGCGGATGCGCAGGAAGCTTTCCTCGGGTTCGAAATGCAGATCTGAAGCACCACGCTTGACCGCATCGGAAAGCATGACGTCCACGAGGCGCACCAGCGGCTGGCTGTATTCCTCGATATCGCCCTGGTAATTGGTATAGTCGGCTTCGCCGGTTTCTATTTCACGCAGAATCCCGTCGATCGATAATTCGTAGCCGTAGAACTGGTCGATCGCATTGGAGATTTCGGTTTCACCAGAGAGGATCGGAATCAATTCAATATGCTGACCAATCTGGATGCGGATCCGATCCAGCGTAAACAGGTTAAAGGTATCCGACATCGCAATCGTCAGCGTGCTGCGCACCGGGTCATAATTCAGCGGGATGATCTTGTGTTTGCGCGCAGTATCCGAATTGATCATTTTGATCGCATCGGGGTCGGGAACCACGCGCGACAGGTCGACGCTAGCCTGTTCCAGGGCTTCGCCAAGCGCAGATCGCATGATGGCTTCGGTGGCAAAGCCGAGGTTAACCAACAGCTTACCCAGCGGTTCATGTACCTTTTTTTGCTCGGTCAGGGCGATATTCAGCTGATCTTCGGTGATGACACCTTCATCGATCAGAATCTCGCCCAGTCGCTTGGGTTTATTTTCCGCGTTCATTGTTTTGCCAGGGTCTCCATCCGTTGACTCACTACTTCCCTGCTAAAAGTTGCAAGACCGTTGTCGATGTTATCCAGGGCTCGCTGATAGTAAGCTACGGCCGCTACGGGTTGCGCAATATGCTCCAGGCTTACCGCCAGGTTGTAGGCATAATTTGGATCTCCGGGATTATTTTCCAACGCTTTGAAGTAATATCCCTGTGCTTCCTGCCAACGATTTTGCGCGCCATAGGAGTTAGCCAACGCAAAATTCAAATAGGGGGAGTTGGGCTCGTCACGAATCATCAGTTTCAGCTGTGATTCGGTTTCGAGCGGTGAATAATTGGCCACTGTTATCAAGGATGTCATCGCCAATGAGTCCTTTGGGTTGTGCAATAGCAGCGTCTGGTAATCTTTGATCGCGGCGCTGCCGTTACTATTCTGTACATTGATCGCAGCACGCGCCAGCAAGGCATTACGATTACCCGGATCAATCTTGAGTACCTGGTTATAGCGAGTCATCGCCAGGCTATCGTTACCTGATTTATAGGCATCATAGGCTTCACGTAACCACAGGTCTTTTTGCCCGACCTTGCTACTCGATATTATTTCCAGAGTGGAAGAACTACTTTCGGATTGAGCGGCGGCCGTCTCTGCGTGGGTGATGCTTGCGATCTCGGTCGTCTCGACAGACTCCGTTTGCGCCGCCGCCGCGGAAGCGGTAATGACGGCTGAATTATCGGCTTCGACAGTTGTTGCCTCAATAGCAACATCTTCAGTCGCCATGGTTTGATCAGCAATTTCGGCTTGACCGGTGATGACCCCTTCATCGGTGATAACTCCCTCATCGGTCATGAGGCCTTCATCAACTGCCACAA
>JBATHL010000629.1:0-3545 GCA_049666745.1 Gammaproteobacteria bacterium | reverse complement strand
GTTTACGCATCGTTTTTCTCGCTATATCCAGACTCCTTAAGTGGGTTGTCGCCAACGTCCAGGACGGAAAACTCCCCCGGCATCGGCTATCAGGAAGGGGCGCCAATGCCGGGGGAAACGGGTGGATCAGGTTGATTCCGCTCTACTTCACATGGCAAGCCAGGCAAACGGCGCTGTCATCATTCGATATCCGCAAAAAGGTCTGGGTTTCGGCATGCGGATCGTGGCAGCTGGCACATTCGACGAAAGGCTGATCCAGGCCCCCGTCGATCGCGGCCACCGAGCGGGTATATAACTGCATATCGGTTTTCTGACGAGATCCATTAGCAGTTGGCTCGGTATCTACCCACCATATCGTATTGTTGTTGATGACAGCGGTAGCGGGTGGTACAAAATCAGGGTCATCCGTTGGCCCGACGGTTGTGTTTACGGTAAGACCACCACCTCCGTACTGGATACCAATCGGGTGATCGTTGGTCAAATCGGTACCAATCAGTGCGATGCCGGTGGGACTGGAACTACCGGTCCATGTTCCCGTGTTGTAGCTAGCGACTACTGCTCCGGAACCCGGTTCGTTCAATACGATGTCCATCGCCTGAGTTCCGTCGTGACAGGACAAGCAGGCTATTGAAACCGAACCTACCGGCGCGACAGCACCATCAAGACTCGATGTTCCTAACGAATCGTAAGTGGTATAGGATGCTGCGATCAGGGTCTTGTTCCACAGTGGCACTGAGGCTGAGCTATCCCCGCCGTGCGGTGTATGGCAGAACACGCATATTTCTGCAGTTCCACTGAATGTATTCCCTGTTCCATTTGAACCCATGTTGTGCGTCGTGTTAGCGACATCCGCATGCGCATCACTCCAGGCAAGCATGCCGAAGGCGATGACTGCCATGCTCAGAATTAAAACGAGGGTCGCGGCGCCGATTGATCGTAATTGTGAAATTAAAATATTCATGATCTTTCCCCGGTTATAAAAAATAATAAGTAAACTCATTTACTAAGGAGCAGCATTCATGCCAGATTTTGCTAAACCCATCGACGTCGGGTTTTGAAAAAATTTACTCTATTAATATCAATCACTTGCCTTTAGTATTGAGAATCAGACTCAGGATTAGGCGAAGTAATTAAATTTTTTCGCGGGAATTCACTCCCAATTTTAGGAATTGAAAACAGGTAGATTCTCGATTTAAAGACAGTGCTTTAACGGCTTGTCGCATCAATCTACCTTCAGGTAGTCTTCACCATAGCGACAAAAATAATTTCGTCGAACTCCCGATTTAACGAACGGCTGGTAAAGTTGTGCATTAACGTTCCGCCTTGCCACTCAATCGATTGACCCACTTCGATTCGAGTCTCAGGCGCAGCCAGCCAGACACTGCTGCCGTTTTCATCAATGCGAATAAAACTGTAGCCAGCAGCATTCATCATCTCTGCCACGGTACCTCGTCGCGAAAGGCTTGCTACGGCAGTTTCATTAAATACACGATCAACGAATAAAATCTGATCGAAGACCCGGTTCAGCACCTTACTTTCGAAATTGGCCATCACCGCATAGTTCTGCCACGTAATCTTGTCACCAACCTGCAGCCGGGTCGGCGTCGTTGCCAACCAGAAGGTTTCATCGTGGACATCCACCTCTATATAGAGGTATCCACCGGCCATCTCGACCGATTTCACCAGCCCCTGATTTTGTTTTGGTGTTCCGGCGGGCACCTCGCTAGCTGATTTTGCCTGCGACTCGACCTGAGTAGTGAGATCTTGCCTGGCCTGGGTATCGCTGGCTGATTCGGTGCACCCCGCTATCAACAGCAAGGTCAACAACAGTGCGATTTCTGACGCGCGAAAGAAGGAATTTTGATTCATGATGGTTAACCTGAAGTGGAGGAATAATCAAGATGTCGCAAAATTCGAGCCAGTATTAAAATTCACCTGCAGGGAGTGCACCAATCATGCTCCAGCCAGGTTTATGCAAAATATTATTCTCAATTTTGGGAATAGCGTGACGAGTCACCAGGGCGCAATCGATAGCGTTCAATGCTAAGGATTCGGCTTCAAAACCAGCCAACCCTCGTCGGCAGCCAATGACACAGGGCGGAATACGTCTACCTTGCGGAAGTACTGATCCACCATATAAATTCTGCCGTCTTCGTCTACGGCCAGACCTGCGGGTAACATGAAATTGGCGGGTCCCGGAGTCGAATTACGCTCACCAACCGCCAGCAGTAATTGCCCATTCGAATTGAAGATTTGAAAATTACCGAACGCAGTATCGGCAACATAAACATTGCCGTCTCGAGCGACGTCGATGCCTTTGGGTCGGGAAAACTGACCACCCTGCCGACCTACCTCGCCAAAGTTTCTGACAAAGTCACCCTGTTGAGTAAACACTTGTACACGAAAATTTCCGCCATCAACCACATACAGATTTCCATCGGCGCCGATGGCAGCGTCACGGGGCAGATTCAATTCACCATCTGCATCTCCGCGCCGGGAAATGGTACGTAGTAAACGACCTGTTTGCGCATCCAGTACCTGCACCTGGTGCCGATCACTGTTAACACCGCCGGTATCGACTACAAACACTTGATTTCCCTCGGGATTTACGGCTAACCCGGCAGGTCGATCAAACATCTCCGGTTCGCCAATACGGCGCAGGTAAGTGCCGTCCCGGTCGAACACGAACACCTGCCTTAACGAATTGTCACAAACGTAAAGATTGCCCGCACTATCGACATCCAGACCAATCGGTTTCGCTAATTCGCCGGGGCTTTGGGTGCCAATTTCAAAGAATTTTCCTTCCCGCACATCAAACGCGATGACCTGGCGCCTGAGCGTGTCGCTGACGAAAACCCGACCCTGGTGGACAGTAATGCCGAAGGGCTTGCCCAATCCGATACCGGTTCGTTGTTCACCCGTAATGAAACGCTTTAATGCCGACTCATCGGATTCACTCACAACATCGGCACTGCTGGTCAGAGAACGTTCATAGGTGATTCGAGCCGGGTCAGGCGGTGACGGAAACACCGGTATATCAACATCCCTCAACTGTGGCGCAGGGGCGGCGCAGGCGGCTAGTAAGACAAGCAACAAACCAGCAAAGGTTAGCGAAGGGATTCGGGCCATAGTGGGCATAAGGAGAGCTTCTGCAGCAGTGAACTTAAAACAAAGGGAGCAAGAGATGTGCCAGATTGGCGCCGAGGACCATTCTGCGAATTATGGCATTAAAGTTGCTCTGAATATTAGGCAACCTGGTTCCAGTCCATTCCGCATCTAACCTCAGAGTGCTCGCGATGAAGGCGATTTTGTTTTTGATAATCTCGGCAAGCTTGTTGAAAGCTTCCGTCACCCACGCCCAGGAAATCGATAGCCAGGCACTGTATCAGGATTACTGCTCGGTCTGCCACGGCGACAAGGGGGATGGTAACAGCCTTGCCAGGCAGGGCATGGAGCCGGCGCCACGGGATTTCACCAGTCCACAATCTGCGATTGAGCTTAGTGAGCAAAGAATTCGGCACGCGATTCGCGAGGGTGTGCCTGGA
>JBATHL010000628.1:0-9698 GCA_049666745.1 Gammaproteobacteria bacterium | reverse complement strand
GTCTTTATGTCGCAAGGAGTTTCTTCGGTTGCCTCTAGCGTTGGAATGGATATTGGGCTGGGGCGTGGGCCTGGTACTCGCGAGTCAGATGTTTGCGGGATTCAGGATGATGGCGGCGGTGACGTCGCGGTCTTCGGCGACGAGGATGTTGAAAGTGCGACACAGGGCGCCGTTATCCATGACTTCGAGGCCGATTCCCTGTTGGCCGAACAGTGCGTATATCTGCGGATCCGGGAATAGTTGCTGCGCGCCGGTGCCGAGCAGTACTACTGCCGGCTTCGATTCGAGTATCGGCGCCAGGTTTTCGGCGTTCAACTGTTGTAACGAGTCAACTGGCCATGGGCAATGTATTGTGCCGGCAGTCATTACCAGGCTTTGACGGTAAACGCTGTCGTTTACAGTCACCGAGTTCGTGCTGTAGGCGGTAATACGATGACGACTGGTGACAATATCTTCGGCGAGAGGCATGCCGTGCAGAATAAAGTAATTTGGTCAGCTGATCAACGCACTCAAATCGTTGCACGCGGTTGACAGCCGGCTATACATTTCTTAAGGTGGCGCGTTCGAAAATTCCCTGCGACGACTTCTGGAGATTTGGATTGAAACCGGTAAAACTGGGTTTGCTTGGCGTGGGTACCGTGGGTGCCAGCACCGCCATGGTGTTAAAAAATAATGCCGCCGAAATAGCGCGGCGTGCAGGGCGCCATATTGAAATAATTCAGGCTTCGCGACGTTCGGTTAACGCCGGCATGCCAGCAGGTAGCGGTGATATCGACCTGGTTAGCGATCCCTTTGAAGTGGTCAACAACCCGGAAATCGATATTGTCATCGAGCTGATCGGTGGCTACCAGCCAGCACTGGATCTGGTGATGCAGGCTATCGAAAATGGCAAGCATGTAGTAACTGCCAACAAGGCTTTAATCGCGTTACACGGAAATGAAATCTTTGCCGCGGCCCAGCAAAAGGGAGTCAATGTTGTGTTTGAAGCCGCCGTTGCGGGTGGCATTCCGATCATTAAATCCATTCGTGAAGGTTTGAGTGCTAATCACATCGAATCGGTTGCCGGCATCATCAATGGTACGGGAAACTTCATCCTCACCGAGATGCGCGATAAGGGTCGTGATTTCGATGATGTTTTGCGCGAGGCACAGGAACTGGGCTACGCCGAAGCCGATCCAACATTTGATGTCGAAGGGATAGACGCGGCGCATAAGCTTTGTATTCTGTCATCGATAGCATTTGGTATCCCGTTGCAATTCGATGCAGTTTATACCGAGGGCATAAGCGCTATCTCAACCGAGGACGTGGTCTATGCCGGCCAGCTCGGTTATCGCATCAAGCATCTCGGAGTGGCACGACGCACCGACCGGGGTATCGAGATGCGCGTGCATCCGACCCTGATTCCGGAGAAAAGGCTTATCGCCAATGTCGATGGCGTCATGAATGCCGTACTGGTGCAGGCTGACAAGCTCGGGCCCTCACTTTACTATGGTGCAGGCGCCGGAGCCGATCCAACCGCATCTGCGGTGATTGCGGACATTATCGATGTGGCGCGCACGATCACTACCGATGCGCAAAATCGAGTACCGCACCTGGCTTTTCAGCCTGATCAGATTGTCGATATTCCAATCCTGCCGATCACCGAGATCGAAACCGCGTACTACTTGCGCATGCGGGTCGATGACCGCCCCGGCGTTATGGCCGAGATTACCCGAATCATGGGTGACAAGGATATTTCCATCGAGGCAATTCTGCAAAAGGAACCGGAAAGCGGAGTAACCCGGGCGACGATTATCATGCTGACGCAAAAGATTCGTGAACAGCAAATGGTCGATGCCATCGAGGCGATTACTACTCTGGACGCGGTTCACGGGGAAGTGCACCGAATTCGTGTCGAGACGCTGGATGGTGATTAGACCGGCAGAGCACGGGTCATGTCGGTCAGCTCGATAGTCAGACTGCAATCCGCCGACCTGGCCCAACTTGAAGACCTGTTGTGCCTGAATAATTTACCCACGCAGGATTGCGCCGCACAGGCGCAGAACTTTTATGGAATATTCGACGGCGATGAGCTGATCGCTGCGGGTGGGTTGGAACCCACCGCAGATTACGCGCTGCTGCGTTCCATCGTGGTAAAGGAAGAGTTTCGTGCATCTGGTCTGGCGCGAAGTATCTCGGAGTATCTAATCAGCCTGGCCGAAGCCGAAGGCAGGCGGGCTGTGTATTTGCTAACCGAAACCGCCGGGCCTTATTTCCAGAAGCTGGGCTTCACTCCGCTGTCACGAGCGGAGGTACCGGCTGCAATTGCGCGAACCCGACAATTTTCGGCTCTCTGCCCGGATAGCGCCAGTTGCCTGGTGATGCTGCTCCCCCGGCGATGACTCGCAATGGGCCAGGTCCGGTATGGATCACGGTCACAGGGACGAAATCTGGTTTCCCGCTTCGAGGAACTTCAGTATCTCGGCTTCGATAGCCTGCTTTTCGACTACCGTTGGGTGGGCAATTGGTTTGGTAAACAGTCTGGCGATGACTTCGGGTACCTTGATACCGGCAGTTTTAGCGACAGATTCTAATGCAGCCTGGTCGGAGTCGGGTTCGTTCGCGTTTATCGCATTGTCGATCACCGAGGCAAACTTGGTCCATTCGGCGGTCGAGTAAATGATGTTTACCTGGTCTTTAAACCCGGGTGAATGGCAGGTCTTGAAGCAGGTGGCGGTGTGTGGGTCAAGCAGGTAACCCTGCTCGAATGCCTCTCGAATGTATTGCCTGCCTTCGTCATCTGAACAGAAATCCGCAGCAAATATATTCGTTATCTGCTCATGCTCATGTTGATCGAGCTGGTAACGACCATCGGTATCGAGTTGTTGCATCAGTTCGCGCGTGCGAGCCGCGCCAAACAGATCGAATAACACGCGTTCCACGTTTGATGATTTGAGAATATCCATCGCCGGCGAAGTCGTCGCTATCAGATCGCGTTTACTCAGGTCATAACACCCTCGATGAATCCATTCCGTGAGCACGTTATTGGCATTGGACGCAATGACGATTTTTGCGATGGGCAAACCGAGGCGATAAGCATAATAGGCACCGAGCGCGTTACCAAAGTTACCGCTCGGGATGTGCAGTACGATCTTGTCGCCCGGCTCGATCTCGCGTTGGCGAACCAGTGCCAGGTAACAGTGAAACTGGTACAGCATCTGAAAAATGATGCGTCCGAAATTCACCGAGTTAGCGGCCGACAGAGATATGCCCAGTTGCTCCAGGCGCTGGTTAAAGGTTGGCGATGAGAGTAGGGATTTTAGCGCCGATTGGGCATCGTCAAAATTCCCATGGATACCGATCACTTTCAGGTTTGTCGCATCCTCGGTAACCATTTGCAGGCGCTGTACATCCGAGGTTCCGCCGTCCGGATACAGGCAGGCAACGCGGATATTGGCGCGATCACGAAAGGTCTCCAGTGCCGCCGGACCGGTATCCCCGCTGGTGGCGGTCAATATCAGATATTGTCGGTCCTGTTGTTGCGCCAGCTCGGATAAAATCAGCCCAAAAGGCTGCAGTGCCATATCCTTGAAGGCCCGGGTCGGGCCGTGGTAAAGCTCGCTAACAAATAATTTCTCGTTCAGCCTGACTACCGGTACCGGATCGGACGCATCATCAAATTGGTCGTATAGATCGAGCGCCCTGGATAGCACTTTTGTATCGATATCGATATCCAGGTGCTGCAACAAGGCCAGTGCGAGCTCTTTATAGGAACTCTGCAGATGCCGGCGCAGGAAATCAGCGTCGATTGGTGGCATCGACTCGGGACTGTAAATTCCACCGAACGAGGCGATCGGTGACAGCATTGCAGCCGAAAAGCTCACACGACTGTTATGAGTGCCATCATTGCCTCGGGTTTCAGCGAAAATCATGCAGTCTCTGGGGCTTGTGAAATCAGCGAAAAGGCGAATTATATCTGGCTACATGGACCTAACAAGCTGTTTTATAGAGAAAACATGGCAAAAGCCCTCGAATACTTGATATGACGAAGCATTTCACTTCTACTGAGCCGAATTTATGCGTAAAATTCGCCGATTAACCCGGCAGTCTGTCAATGCTCGGGAAGCGTAGTTGGCCGAGCCAGAGTATCCGAACCTAATCCGATGTCTACGACTGAAAAGATTAATTTACTTGATTTCAATCGAGCAGCGCTCGAGACGTTTTTTGTCTCCAATGGAGAGAAGCCGTTTCGCGCCCGCCAGTTGATGCAATGGGTACATCAGCGCGGTGTAACCGATTTCTCCCTGATGACTGATATGTCAAAAACCCTGCGCGAGTTTTTAAGCGCGAACTGTTGCATCGAACTGCCGAAAATTCTGACCCAACAACGCTCGGCTGATGGAACGCGCAAGTGGTTGCTTAGCGTTGATGACACCGACAACGCAATCGAGTGTGTCCTGATCCCGGAAAAATCGCGCATGACCTTATGTGTATCTTCACAATTGGGTTGTACCTTGAACTGCAGCTTCTGCTCGACTGCAAAGCAGGGTTTTAATCGTAATCTGACTACCGCGGAAATCATTGCCCAACTGCATTTTGCCCATCACAGCCTGCTTGCGGAAGGCTATGAGCAGGGTGTTACTAATGTCGTCATGATGGGGATGGGCGAACCGTTGCTGAATTTCGACGCCGTCATCGCGGCAGTCGATACGATGTGTGATGACTTTGGTTATGCACTGAGCAAGCGGCGAGTCACGATAAGCACCGCGGGCGTGGTACCGGCGATGGAAAAACTCGTACAGGTAACCGATGTCGCGCTGGCGGTATCACTGCATGCACCGAACGATCGTTTACGCAATCAACTGGTGCCAATCAACCGCAAGTATCCCATTGCAGAATTAATGCGCGCCTGCCACAGTTATGTCGATGGCTATAATAGCCGCAAGATAACCTTCGAGTATGTCATGCTGGATGGAATCAACGACAGTCTCGAGCATGCGCGCCAACTGGCCGCGCTGATCGGTAGCATTCCCTGCAAGTTGAACCTGATTCCTTTCAACCCCTATCCACATGCGATTTACCGGTGTTCAGAGCAGGACGCGATTGACCGATTTCGGGACTACACTGCTGGCAAGGGAATCGTGACCGTAACCCGGCGCGCGCGTGGGGATGATATTGATGCTGCCTGCGGTCAACTGGTAGGTGCTTTCCATGATCGCAGTCGCCGTAGCGAGAAGTATCAAATTAGTCTGAACGAAATCAAAGGGGTGACGCTTGCGCATTAACAAAATTCTCTCGTTGTTGATATTGTTCGGATCGTTGCAGGCCTGCTACGTGCCGGTTGAGCCGGATAGAAACCAGAATGAACAGGCCAGCGCGGTCAATGTGCAACTGGGAATCGGTTACCTGCAGCAAAATAATCTCGAACTGGCCAATGATAAACTTGACAAAGCCTTGCGCCAGGATCCCAATTCCGCCTCGGCCCATAATGCATATGCCATTTTGCAGGACCGGTTGCTGCAAACGGAAAAAGCTGAATACCATTACAAGAAGGCAACCACGCTGGATCCGAAGAACTCACAGGCGGCCAATAACTTCGGCGCCTTCCTGTGCCGCCACGGTCGCGAACTGGAATCTGAAAAGTACTTCATGCAGGCACTGAAAAACCCTTTGTATAGCACTCCCGAATTTGCCTATACCAATGCCGCACTATGCCTGTTGCAGTTTGGTGAGCAGCGAGAGACCGAGAAAGCTAAGGAATATTTACGCAAGGCGATTGCAGCCAAGAACGATTTCGGTCCTGCTTTGCTGGCGATGGCACAGCTACTTTTCGACCAGGGCGAATACGTCGCTGCCAAGCCCTACCTGGACCGCTTCCATCTGGTCGACAGGCCTACCGCTAGGAGTTTATGGCTGGCGATTAGAAATACCCTGCAGATAGATGGTCAGGGCAATGTTACTGAACTGGCGCAACGCCTGGGTGATGAATTTCCGGACTCGGAAGAATTTAAGGCCTGGCGGGCGATTCAATAATATGGATGGCGTAGACGAACAAGCGAAGGATGCTCAGCGGCCTACCGGGGTTGGACCCGGCGAACGTTTACAGGCGGCGCGAATACAGATGGGTTTATCGCTTGCTGATGTTGCCAAGCGCATGCACTTGAGCGCCAGTATCGTCGAAGCCATAGAAGACAATCATTTCGAGGAAATTACTGCTCCGATTTTCGTCAAGGGGTATTTACGAGCCTATGCGCGTATCGTTTCGCTGGATGAAGACGATATGATAGATCAGTATTTCGACTTTTACTCGGGAGAGGACCCACCGATATCCTCGATCAGTAACGTGGCATCTGAATTGTCGGTTGCGGATGCGCGTGTTAAATGGACGACTTATATAGTCGTGCTAATTATTGGCGTTTCACTCGCGGCCTGGTTATGGAACGAGGAGCAGAATACTGAAGCGCCGATTTCACTGGACACGCAATCTTCCAGTATCGAAGAGCCTGCCAAATCCGATGCCGATGTGGTGAGCAGCGAAATAGAGGCAGTTTCAGAAGAGTTGATCGAAGCAGGTGAAACTGTCGAGTCAACTACTACTCAACCAGCCTCGGTAACTGCAGCAGAGGTCGAACCTGCCGCATCCGCGGCCACGCAGCAACCGTCTATAGAAGCAGGCGAAGTTACCGAAAGTGACGTCGTTGAAGTTGAAGTCGTCGAAAGTGAAGCTTTAGCAGGTGAAGCTGTCGAAGTTGAAGTCGTCGAAAGTGAAGCTTTAGCAGGCGATGCCGTCGAAGCTGAAACCGGGTCGCTGGAAACAACACAGGGTACGCGTAATGAACCTACCCGCATCGCGCCTGTCGGTTCGGATAAGGTGAAACTCGTTGTGCATGCCGATACCTGGGCGGATATTAAAGATGCAAACTCGTATCAGCTGGTTTATGACTTGTTGCGCGCGGATGAGGCGGTGGAATTGATGGGTCAGGCTCCGTTTTCAGTTTTTCTCGGTAATGGACATGGTGTCGAAATCATGTTCAATGGCGAAGAGATCGACGTTGCACCCAGAATTCGTGACGACAATACCGCACGCCTTAAAATAGGTGGGTAGAGCGGGGTAGCGCGTGGCAAATCAATTTCAGGTCATTCGCGGAATGCACGATATTCTGCCAGCCCATATGCCTGCCTGGAACCAGTTGGAGGACGAATATCGTGCTCTCGCTGAATCTTACGGCTACCGCCAGATTCGCACTCCCATCGTCGAGAAGACCGCGTTGTTCGCGCGTTCCATCGGCACGGTCACCGATATTGTCGAAAAGGAAATGTACAGTTTCGAGGATCGTAATGGCGACAGTCTCAGTTTGCGCCCGGAAAATACCGCGAGCGTGGTACGCGCAGGTCTGCAGGCTGGACTGCTGCAGGATCAGCAGCAAAGACTCTGGTATTGCGGGCCGATGTTCCGCCATGAACGCCCACAAAAGGGTCGTTATAGACAATTTCACCAGCTTGGCGCCGAAACTTTCGGGGTCGCGGGCGCCGACATCGAGGCCGAGTTAATCCTGCTCGCGGCACGCTTCTGGAAGCGTCTGGGTCTTGGCGATATAGAGCTGCAAATTAACAGTCTCGGCAGTAGTAACTGCCGGAGCAACTTTCGTAGCATTCTGGTCGAGTATTTTCGCGATCATTACCAGCAATTGGACGAAGACAGTCAGCGACGTCTTGAAACCAATCCGTTACGAATTCTGGACAGCAAAAACCCTGATCTGCAAGCATTGATCGAGGCTGGGCCAGGCTTGCAGGATAGTCTCGACCAGGAATCGCGAGAACATTTTGAGGAGCTGACAGATATTCTCGATCAAACCGGGGTCCCATACCAGGTAAACCGTCGGCTGGTACGTGGACTGGATTACTATAGTCATACCGTATTCGAATGGGTGACCGAAACCCTCGGCGCGCAAGGCACGGTGTGTGCAGGCGGCCGTTACGATGGTCTCGTCGAACAGCTTGGCGGCAAACCAAATTATGCCGCGGGTTTCTCGATGGGTTGCGAACGACTCGTGTCAATGATTGTTGACCAGGGCAGGGCGGCCACTGAAGACGGTTGTGATGTTTACCTGGTCATGCGCGGCGAGAACAGTGTCGCCAGGGCGCAGCAGCTCGCTGAGACAATTCGAGACCATATGCCGCGCCTGGAACTGGTGGTCCATGCGGGCGCTGGTAGCTTTAAAAGCCAAATGCGCAAAGCCGATAAATCAGGAGCCCAAATCGCGTTGATACTGGGCGAAACCGAAATTGAAGCGGGTACCGTAGCCGTGAAATTCTTACGTGAAGAAAAGGCGCAAGCCGAAATTATGCAAGCCGATATCGTTACGCAACTGGCGTCGTTACTGGTTTAAAACGAGAGGTTAGAGATGGAAACCGAAGAAGAACAGGTCGAGAAACTAAAAGGCTGGCTGAAAGAGAATGGGCTATCGATCGTTTTTGGGATTGTCATAGGTGTTGGCGGTATCGCCGGTTATAAGTACTGGGTGCAAGTGCAGGAAACTACCGCGGCAGAGGCTTCCGGTCATTTCACGCAAATGATCGACGCGCTTTCTGCCGGTAATGCTGAAGACCTGCAGGCACATGCGGATATTCTGATAGCTGAGCATGCATCGACTGATTACGCGTTGATGGCGCATTTGGCGCTTGCCAGGCAGCATGTCGCCAACGCCGAATTCGAACAGGCCGAGGTCGCCTTGCAGCAGGTAGTAGGCAGTGCCGGGCAACGGCCGCTAGCTTATGTAGCGCGCACGCGACTGGCCGCGGTGCAGCTGCAGACCGGGCAGTATGATCAGGCAATGAGCACGCTGGCGGTTCAATTCCCGGATGAGTTTGCCGCACTTGCCAATGAACTGCGGGGTGATATTCTTGCCCAGCAGGGAAAAGATAGTGAAGCAATCGAAGCCTACCGCAAGGCCCAGTCATCCGAGCCAGCACCTGCCAATGTCGAATTCCTGCAGCGCAAGCTGAATGACCTGGGGAGCACCAGTTGAATCCTGGTCGAATCATAACCGCGTTATTTTTCCTGGGATTACTCGTTTCATGCGGGGGCGCTAAGGATAATACCGAACCTCCGGCGGAATTAACCCCTATCGAATATGATGTCCCCCTGCAGCTTAACTGGTCGCTTGATACGCGGGCGGCAAGAAACAGGGCATCTTACCGGCTGCGACCACTGTTAATCGGTGATCGTGTGTACAGTATCGATACTGGCGGCACGGTAATCTGCGTCGATCTGGTCAAAGGCCGCAAGCTGTGGAAATTTGATACTGATCTGAACCCCATTACCGGGCTGGGTGGGAACGACCAGGTTCTCATTGCGACTTCACAGGATGGAGATATCGTAGCTTACCGGGAGTCGGGCGATGAACTGGTAAAACTCTGGGGAACCCGTGTTGAAAGTGAAATACGCGCAACACCCGTGGTCGATAATGACCAGGTTTTCGTGCGCAGTGTCGATGGCAAGCTACGCAGCCTGGCGATTGCAGATGGCGCCGAGCAATGGGTGGTGTCGCGTCGCGTACCGGCGTTATCGCTAACCGGTAATAGTCAGCCACTGGTCGCTGGACCTCTGGTGTTTGCAGGTTTTGATGACGGTAAAGTGATCGCTTACGAACGTACCAGCGGGCAAACCAGGTGGGAATCAACCATCAGTGCCCCCAGCGGGCGCACCGAAATAGAAC
>JBATHL010000627.1:0-7535 GCA_049666745.1 Gammaproteobacteria bacterium | reverse complement strand
GGGCCAGCAGATCGCCGGTTTGGGAAACGACGGGCTTGCCGGTTAAAAGTTCGCTAAGGATTTTGATGTCCATACTGGCAATTGTTGTCCACCCCGGGTAAGAAGCTGCCGTTTGCAGGATCGGTATCCGACCCTTGAAATCAGGGCGGGATCCAAATCGTCGTGGCGAGCGTTAGAAATATGTCACTTGCAACATTGTTCGGCCGCGAAAGCGAGTTCTTGAGGTCGTTCAGGCGCTTTAATGGTTATTTCGCTCAGGTAATTCGACAAAAAATTGCCATTTTGCCGCTTAGAATGAAACCATCCTCTTTAACTTACTGATAATAAAGATATTTATAAATTGGCACGCATTTAGCATGTATTTTCATGTAAGCAGCAGTCAAGACACAGGTGAGTGATTAAATGGCGCAAACAATACAGTTAACGAGCAGTGAGAAGTTGCCTTCGAAGGTACCTGCGCAGGTGATAGCGTTGGACCCGCGGCCAGGCGATGCGGCGCAAACCGATCAAAAACATTTGCGCATCCTGCAAATATCGGATTTGCTGTCGCGTAACCTCGAGATCGATCAGGTTATCGAAGCTTTCATGGCTGAAATTGCTGCCGAGGTAAATTTCTGCGGATATCAATTCAGGTGCGAGGATGTTGATATCAGTATCGAACAGGGCGTTATCGCAGGATTCAATGCCAGGTACCGGCTCAAAATGCAGAACCGTTTGCTGGGCGAACTGACCCTGTTCAAGCGCTCCAGTTTTAATAGCTACGAACTTTGCGAACTGGAAGACCTGATGTGTTCCCTGCTTTATCCGATCAAGAACGCACTAATGTATCAGATTGCGCTCAAGTCGGCTTATCGTGACCCGTTGACCGGATTGAACAATCGCATGGCGATGGAAAAGAACCTGCCACGCGAAATCGACCTGGCTAAACGTCATAGCCAGTCGATGGCTTTACTGGTGATGGATCTCGATGGATTCAAGCAAATCAACGATGGTTGCGGCCATGATGTTGGCGACCAGGTATTGTGCGAAGTGGCTCAGGTAATCAGTCAGGTTGTGCGCAACACCGACCTCGTCTATCGCTACGGCGGAGACGAGTTTGTTGGTGGTCTGGCACAAACCGATATCCACGGAGCAATCGATGTTAGCGAGCGCATCCGTAGCAGCATCGATGAACTCGAGCTGGATGGATGCCGTGCGGATGATCGTGTTCAGATTAGCATCGGTATTACCCTGGTGCGTCATGGCGATAGTTTCCTGAGCGCATTCAAACGCGCTGATAAAGCCCTGTACCAGGCGAAGATAAACGGCAAGAACCAGATTATTATCTGCTGATAAACCTGGCCCTGGCTGAAAAACTCGACACCCCCCTTCAATCTGCTCTAATCACTGTTACCACCATGATCAGGTAAACAGCATTTTTACTGGTAAATCAATGCGATAATGTGTTTCGTGACCTGATTCACAGGCTTTACCAGGCGGCACTGAAAAAGGCGCTAATATGGTCTATAACAGTAGATGTTGCAGCGCTATAGACAACTATGGATCTGTAACTTGCGGGATGTAGTATCGAAAGTAGTAGTGTACAGTTACGCCGACGCAACCAGGTGATAGAAAATATCTTGCTGGACCGTGGCTGTAATTGAATGTTTTAATCGGTTCGGATTTGAATCAGTAAAGTTAACCGCTTCAGATTTGAATTAGTAAAGAGGTAATAATAATGAGCATAAATATGACGACTTCCGATGAGGGTAGCAAGGTAACCATCGCAGTCGCCGGCAAGTTCGATTTTCAATTGTATGACGAGTTTCGTGCTTCCTATGCCGATACCGCGGGCGATGGCGTCGAGTATGTGGTAGATTTGGCGGAAACCGATTACCTGGATAGTTCGGCCCTGGGTATGTTGCTGCTGTTGCGGGAACACGCCGGTGGCGAAACGTCGAGTATTGAAATTAAGCAAGCCACGGCCGAAGTCCGTAAGATATTAGATGTCGCGAATTTCGGTAAATTGTTCAAAATTTGACAGGATTTCTAAATGATCGATTATGCGGAAAAACGTGACTTCCTGCGCATGCCTATCGATTGCGAGTTGAGCTTTCTGGTAGAGGGCAGCACGAAGCAGTATCAGGGCAACGTAATCAATCTTAGCAGTAAAGGAATTCTGTTTACTTCATCTGAAAAATTCGAACCGGGCACCACGCTGCAGATTGTTTTGACCCCGAGTAACTCGACCACGGCACCGATGGAAGCGGAGGTGGTCGTCGCCCGGGTATCCAGTAATGAAGTTGTGTTCGAGGTTGCCTGCGAAATCAGGGAGATTAAAGGTTAACTCGCAGCGTAGTGGGTTTTAACATAGTTTTTCACCAGCCCGATAAATTCCTGGGCAATGTCGTCGCCTTTAAGCGTAACCGTCTTCAATCCATCTTCGTAAACCGGCGCGACCGGTTGTTCTCCTGTCCCCGGCAAGCTGATACCGATATTGGCGTGTTTACTTTCACCCGGACCATTGACCACGCATCCCATGACTGCCACTTTCAGGGCTTCCACGCCGGGGTAGTCGTGTTTCCAGCTGGGCATTGATGCGTCCAGTTCCTGCTGGATCTGTTTGGCAAGCACCTGGAAATATTCGCTGGTCGTGCGTCCACAGCCGGGACATGCGGTTACGCTTGGTGTAAATGAACGTATCCCCAGTGACTGCAATACCTGTTGCGCCACTTTAACTTCACGTTCGCGGGTTGCGCCGGGTTCCGGCGTCAGCGAGACACGGATGGTATCGCCAATACCCTGGTTAAGCAGGATTGCCAGGGCAGCGCTGGAGGCGACAATGCCCGGATCCCCCATGCCGGCTTCGGTCAAACCCAGATGCAGCGCATAGCGACATTTTTGCGCCAGGGTTTGATAAACATCGACCAGGTCAGGCACCCTGCTCATTTTACAACTGATGATGATGTGATCAGCAGGGAGGCCGATTTCTTCGGCAAATGCGGCGCTGTCGAGCGCCGATTCGATAACTGCCTGACGGTTGATAGCTGCTAGCGACAACGGATCGGCGAGGTTGGCATTACGCGTCAGCAGGCCGGCCAGCAACTGTTGGTCGAGGCTGCCCCAATTCACGCCAATACGCACCGGTTTATCATGGCGACAGGCAATTTCAATCATTTCGCTGAACTGTTGATCGCGTTTTTTACCGCGCCCGACATTGCCCGGATTGATGCGGAACTTGGCCAGCGCGCGTGCGCAGGCAGCGTGCTGAGTAAGCAGTTTATGGCCATTGAAATGGAAATCGCCGATTAAGGGTACCTGGCAATTCTGGGCATCCAGCTGATCGACAATATGCGGTATTGCGCTGGCCGCGGCATTATTGTTTACGGTTAACCGCACCAGTTCCGAGCCGGTTTCGTGCAGCAGCTTTACCTGCGCGACCGTGGCGGCGATATCAGCGGTATCGGTGTTGGTCATCGATTGCACCACTATGGGTGCATTACCGCCGATGATGACTCCGGAAACGTTAACGCTATGTCGATTGCTGGCCTGGTTCATGAAATACTGTTTGCGCTTTAGATGGCGGGTAATAGTAAAGAACATTCGTCCACAGGGAAAGAAATATGCCCTCGATACGCTGTATGCAAGTCGTATCAGAACGCGGCGGCTACCGCGTCATCTATTTTCCGGCTTCGTCAATCTATCGTAATGCGTCTAAAACGCTTAGAATTCGCGGCTACGCTGACTGGAACTGCCGTGTTCGAACAAGTAACCGTAATTGCCTTTGACCTTGATGATACGCTGTGGCCCTGTATGCCGACGATTCATCGCGCCGAGGAAACGCTATATGGATGGCTCGAGGCGCATTATCCGCGTGTCACCGAACGCTACAATCCGACGCAAATGATCGAGTATCGACGAGAATTCAGTGCACAGGATCAACGCTACGCGGTGGATATGACCGCCATGCGTTACGATTTTCTGCAACATCTTGGCGATATCCACGATTACGACGGCGAACAGCTATCCAGAAACGGGTTTGAGGTATTTTTCGAGGCGCGCCAGCAGGTTGAGTTTTACGACGACGTTTTGCCCTGCCTGCAGCGCTTAAAGCAGAAATTTCGCATTGGCTCGATCAGTAATGGCAATGCCAGCGTCGAACATGTCGGCCTGGCACATTTGATCGAGCACTCGGTAAGTGCATCCGATCTCATGGTGGCCAAACCGGACCGCTTGATATACGAGCGTCTGGCAGAGCGTTTCGACGCGTCCCCTGAAGAGATTGTCTATGTTGGCGATCATCCGGCATATGATGTGGTCGGTGCGCTTGCAGCGGGTTATCACGCAGTCTGGATCAATCGCGAGAGCATCACGTGGCCTGATCACTTGCCCGAGCCCGATCACCAGGTAACGGATTTGCACCAGCTTGAGACACTGCTCGATGAGTAAGGATTTGCCGCATCAGATGCTCAACCTTTTGCGCCAGAATCGGTTGCGCCATAGCGGTCGGATGGATGCCATCGGCCTGCATTAATGCCGGATCTCCGGCAGCGACTCCCTCGAGGAACCTGGGCAGGTAGTGAATCTTGAATTCATCGGCGATACGCTCAAATACCTGCTGAAAGCGTGCATTATAGGCCGCACCGAAATTGGGGGGCATGCGTACGCCGATCAGTATAACGACTATTTCCTGAGCCTCGGCGAGTTGCACCATTCGCCGCAGGTTGTCGGTACTCTGCGCGAAGCCAAATCCCCTGAGCCCGTCATTACCTCCAAGCTCGATGATCAGATGGGTCGGCCGGTGGTCGGCCAGCAGTCCGGGCAGGCGTTGTAAACCACCAAAGGTTGTTTCCCCGCTGATACTCGCGTTAATAACGCTTGTTTGTGGAAAACTTGACCTTATATTGGAGCTGAACAAGTGCGCCCAACCCTTGTCTACCGGTATATTGTGGGCGGCGCTTAAACTGTCGCCTAAAATCAGGATATTCGTTGCGGAGTGATTCGCATAACCACAGCTGTGGAAACCCAGCAGCAAGAACAGAGTCATGGCAGAAAATAATCTTTGCATTGCGTTAAACCAGGTCGGCAAGACCGTAGATACTCCGGATGGCGAACTCGACATCCTAAATAATATTTCGCTGGATGTTAAGTACCAGGAAGCTGTCGTTATCAAGGGAGCTTCGGGTTCCGGCAAGACCACGCTGCTGGGTTTGATGGCGGGCCTCGATCAGTCAAGTTCGGGAGAAGTGGTTCTGCTGGGCCAGAATCTGGCTGATAAAAACGAAGAGCAGCGTTCATCTATCCGTGCCGGCAAGGTTGGATTCGTATTCCAGTCTTTTCATCTGGTTCAGGGTGCCAGCGCGCTGCAAAATGTCATGTTACCGCTTGAACTGAGCGCTACCGAGAATGCCAGCCAGCTTGCCGCGACCAGCCTGCAACAGGTAGGGCTGGAGGCAAAAGCCCATACCCTGGTAGATCATCTATCCGGCGGTGAACAACAGCGTGTCGCGATAGCGCGTGCGTTTGCCACCCGGCCGGCCGTGTTGTTCGCTGACGAACCCACTGGTAATCTCGATGCAGCTACCGGGCGGCAGATCGCCGACCTGATGTTTCATTTACGTGACCAGTCAGGTACCACACTGGTGCTGGTTACGCATGAAGAAGAGTTGCTGGCACGCGGCGATCGTCAAATTCTGATGGAATCGGGCCGCCTGATGGCGAACTAAACGACGATGAATGTAAAACACGCAACGATCCATTCCTACTGGCTGATGTTTGTTGCCACGGTAATTACGGTCGGTATTGTCACCTCGAGTCAACTCGTTACTAATCGCATCAGCCTGTTGCTTGATCGCCAGGCGAGCGAGCTTTTAGCCGCTGATCTGGTAATTCTGTCAGGCAAGAAATTCGATGCTGAGTACCGGGCGGCGGCCCGCGAGCAAGGCCTGCTGGTCAGCCAGAGCGTGAGCCTGCGCACCGCGATTTTTATCGACGACGAGCCACAGTTGGTGGAGTTAAAGGCGGTCGATGCGGCATATCCGCTGCGCGGTAAACTGGAGCGGGCGCATGAGTTGACCGCGCAGCGAAGCTATGCCGAACAGGGGCCTCCAGTCGGGGAGGTCTGGCTGGATTCTAAGCTGGCCCCGAGCGTCGGCCAGGACTTGACCCTCGGCGAACAGGCGTTTGCTGCGAGTTGGCTGTTAACCTACGAGCCGGACCGTGGTGGAGCCATTTTCAACCTGGCGCCCAGAGTGTTGATGAATATCGAAGATCTTGCAAAAACGGGTCTCGTGGTACCGGGCAGCAGGGTTAGATACCGCTTGATGTTTGCCGGCGATCAGGCCGATATTGCCCGTTTCAAAACCTGGCTCACGATCAATCTGAAACCGGGTGAAGAAGTCCAGGGTCTGGAAAATGCCCGCCCGGAAATGCGCCGTGCGCTCGAGCGCACGCGCAAGTTCTTCGCGCTCGCAATCATATTGACGTTGGTAATTGCGATGGCTGCAATTGCGATTACCGCGCGTTACACCGCGAACCGGGAGGCCTCCAAGATCGCCATGCTACGCGCATTTGGAATCTCGCAACGGAGTCTGTTCAAGTATTACCTGGGTCAGTTGGGCAGGCTCTGGATTGCCGCGACGGTAGTTGGTGTGATGCTTGGCTGGGCAACCCAGTTTCCTTTGCAGTGGGCACTGGACGGCTGGTTTGGCAGGACCTTGCCGCAGGTTTACAGTTTGCGACCCTATCTGACCGCAGCACTCGTGGGCCTGCTTGCGCTGGCTGGTTTTTCGCTGCCATATCTGCTCAATGCAACCGCGACCCCACCGATGCAAGTTCTGCGCACGGTGGTCAATCGTCGTTCCTGGTCGCGTGGTTTACTTATTACTGGCAGTGCCATTATTGCCATATTTTGCGTACTCGTGATATTGATGCAGAGTTCCCTGCTGGCGATTGCAGTTCTGGGTATTGTGCTGGCATGCGCTTTCATCCTGCCCTTGATTCTGGGCTGGATGGTGAAGCTGTTACTGGTTTCGTCGCGCCGTCGATTCTGGCTGCGTCAGTATCTGCTAAGCCGCTTACAGGCAAGTTCGCGCGGTGCGATTTACGTGATGTCGGGATTTAGCCTGGTATTGATCGCGATACTGCTAATCGCGGTAGTCAAAGATGAACTGATGGGTGAATGGCAGGCGCAGTTACCCGATGACATACCCAATTATTTCCTGATCAATATCCGTAGTAACGATGTTGCCGGGATCGAGGAATTTCTGCGTCAGCGCCAGATTGAAGCTTCGACGCCCTATGCGCTGGTGCGCGCGCGCATGTCGCAGATAAATGGGGTAGATGTCGATAAGATCAGTTTTTCACATCCGCGCGGATCCCATAGTGTGACCCATACCTTCAATATTACTTATGCCGACGAGTTACCCGATCAGAATAAAATTGTCGCTGGCCACTGGCTCAGTGAAAACCGGGACCCGGCACAGTTTTCCGTAGAGGAGGGCATGGCTGAAAGATTGGGGCTAAAGCTGGGTGATCAGCTCACCATGACGGTGGGT
>JBATHL010000626.1:0-8804 GCA_049666745.1 Gammaproteobacteria bacterium | reverse complement strand
TTGATGACGTCGTTCATGTCTTTCAGCATGTTGATGCGACCTTTCAGTTCGGCAGGTGGATCGAACAACAGCGCCAGGGTGTTGACATCGCCCTTGTAAACGGTCGAATCGACGGTGAAATTGGTGGTACCCCACTGGTAGGGAATCGAGTAGTTGCGACCTTCGTCCCAGTAAACATCGACCCACTTCTTGTCAATATTCTTGAAGTTTGACATTTTGTTGGGCTCGACGCGTTCGAGCAGGCCCTTCTTGATCATGATCGAAATCATGTAATCACCGGGCACAACAACGTCGTAACCCGACCCACCCTGTTCGACTTTCGCCAACATGGTTTCATTCGAGTCGTAACTATCGATGGTTACCTTGACGCCATGCATTTTTTCGAACTTTTCAATCATCTCCGGGTTGGTGTAGTTACCCCAGTTATAGATATGCAGTTCACCGGCGGCAGACACGCTGCCTACCGTAAGAGTCAGGCCCATGGCCATAATCATACTTAGTATCTTGCTTTTCATTTGCTTAACCTCAGTTAGTTGTTACTACTATTGTGTTTCACTTGTTGTTCACGATCGCTTGTGATTTGTTACTTCCATCTACTTTTTATTTTTCCCGAACAGGAAAATAAAGGTGACGAGAATGACTGAAATTCCCACGAACACGGTGGATACCGCGTTGATCTCGGGAGTCACGCCACGTCTGATCTGACCCAGGATATACAGGGGCAGAGTCGTTTCACCGGGGCCCGCCACGAATAGCGTGATGATCACGTCATCGAGCGAGACGATAAACGCCAGCATCGCACCCGCCAGGATTCCGGGCATCATCAACGGCAGTGTTACGCGCCGGAAAACCTTGAAAGGGGGTGCGTACAAGTCTGCCGCGGCCTGTTCCAGGCTCAGGTTCATATCCTCGAGCCTGGCGCGTATCGGCATATAGGCAAAAGGGATGCAAAAAGCGGTATGTGCGGCGATCAGGTAACCGATGCCGCTGACCCCGGTCACCTGCTTGATAATGGCGAAGAAGATCAGGGTGGCCACCGCGGTTACAATTTCAGGCACCATGAGTGGCTGGTTAATCACTGCGATGGCCGAATTCAGGCCGCGATAGGAAGCTGTGCGGGTCGTCACCAACGCCGCCATGGTCGCCATGATGGTAGATGCAATCATCGCTACCAATGCCACCTCCAGCGATATCAGCGCCGCATGCTGGATGCCTTCGTTGTTCCATGCCTTGACATACCAGTCGAGACTGAACTGGGTCCAGACCGTGACCGAACGATTTTCGTTGAATGAAAAAAACACCAGCACCGCAATCGGCGCGTACAACACCGCAATGCAAAACCACGCTATCTGGGAAAAGCCGGGCTGGTACTTCAGATCGATAGCCTTGCCCAGTTTGCGGGTAGTTGTTGTCGCGGTGCTAGCCATGCGCCGGCGTCCCCTTTTTGGCGCCGAAACGCAAGTAGGAAATCAGTGACAGCATGACCAGTACCATCAGCACCAGCGCGATCGCCGAGCCGAAGGGCCAGTTGCGCGCCTGTCCGAATTGCAGCTCGATCAGGTTGCCGAGCATCAGTGACTTGCCACCGCCAAGCAGTGCCGGGGTGATGAATGCGCCCAGGCTGGGAATCATAACCAGGATACAACCCGCCGCAATGCCGGGTTTGGCCAGCGGGACTATGATGCGTTTCAGTACCTTGAAACGGGTCGCGTAAAGGTCGTAGCTGGCTTCCACCAGGCGAAAATCGAGTTTTTCCAGACTGGCGAAAATGGGCAGCACCATGAACGGCAGGTAGGCATAAACCAGTCCCAGGCACACGGCGAAATCGGTGTATAGCATCGGGATCGGGCTGTCGATCAGGCCGATTTCGATCAGCGACAGATTGATGACTCCCTGGTCTCGCAAAATCAGCAGCATCGCGTAGGTGCGAATCAGCAGGTTGGTCCAGAAAGGAATCGTGATCAGGAACAGCCATGCGTTACGTCGTGCCGGTGGTTGGGTGGCGATAAAATAGGCGGTTGGAAAACCGACCAGCAGGCAGGCGATGGTGGTGAACAGGGCGAGACTGACCGAGCGCAGGAATATCTGTATGTAATCGGTCGTAAACGACAAGGTTTCATCGAAGATATCCTCTTCGAACAGTAGCTGCACATAGGCGTCGAACGACAACACCCAGCTGATGCCGCCGAAGTCTCCGGGCTCCAGGAACGAGTAAACCAGCACGATGGAAAGCGGCATAATGCCGATGCAGAAGATCGTCAGTATGCCCGGCGCCAGCAATGCGTAGCGCGTGTTACGCAAGCGTTTTGCCTCGGCGACAACGCTGCTGGAAAGCTGGATATGGGTTGTCGGTTGATCAGTCATGCCGCTGCCCGTCAGTCCGCCAGAATCTGCATGCTGTTGTCGCTGATCGCGATGTGCACCTGGTCTCCCAACTGGTAGGCCAGATTTTCGCCACCGCGATTTTGTATTTGCAACATGACTTTTTCGCCGCTTGGCATCAGGATCGCGTAGTCAAAACCCGAACCGAAATAGGATATATGCTCGATCGTGCCCGACAGGTTCGCTTTCGCTGCATCGGCAACGAAACTGAGTTGCTCGGGCCGGATCGCAACGCTGACTTCCTGTCCCAGGCTTTCCGCATTCATCGGCAAACCCGCTTCTCCCTGGTGACCGGCATCGAGTTGCACCGTCGCAAGTGATCCGTCCCGGCTAACAATGCTGCCTTTGAGGATGTTGATGTCGCCAATAAAATCAGCGACAAAGCGTCGTGCCGGTCGATCGTAAATTTCACTCGGATTACCCACCTGCAGGATCAGACCATCGCGCATGACCGCCACGCGATCGGACATGGTCAGCGCTTCTTCCTGGTCATGGGTGACAAAGATAAACGTAATCCCGGTTTCGTTCTGCAAGCGTTTCAGCTCTACCTGCATTTCCTTGCGCAGCTTGAAATCGAGCGCCGACAGCGGCTCGTCAAGTAGCAGTACCTTGGGTTTCGGCGCCAGTGCGCGGGCCAGCGCAACGCGTTGCTGCTGGCCACCGGAGAGTTGATCGGTCTTGCGATCGGCGAGATGGTTCATCTGTACCAGGCCGAGCACTTCCTTGACCACGGATGATATTTCCGTTGCCGGTTTATCGAGCATTTCCAGGCCGAAGCTGATGTTTTCGGCCACCGTCATGTGCGGAAACAGCGCGTAGTGCTGGAACACGGTATTGACCGGACGTTTATACGGCGGCAGACCTTCGAGGTGCTCGCCGAACAACAGGATTTCGCCATGCGTCGGTTGTTCGAATCCGGCGATTAAACGCAGCAGGGTGGTCTTGCCGCAACCGGATGGCCCCAGTAGCGTGAAAAATTCATTGTCTTCAATGACCAGCGAAACGTCGTCCAGGGCAACCACACCGCTGGCGCGATCTTTGCCATAGATCTTGGATGTTTCACGGATATCGATGGCGGCGGTGGCCGGTTGCTGCGACACTTTTGCTCCCTGGTATTGCTGATTATTATGTGGAGCAGCTTAGTTTCGATGCTGGTTAGCTGTATATAACCTAAAAGGGTTAATGCGAAACAATTATCCTAAGGTGTTCAAAAACCTCAGGAAAAGTTCGCTTTGCGACGAGATGGCGAGCTTGCGATAGATGTTGCGACGGTGAATTTTCACGGTTTCGGGGCTGATATCGATTTCGCGTGCGAGTGACTTTGACGAATGCCCCTTGAGAATACAGACTGCGACTTCGTGCTCGCGCGGTGTCAGTGCGTCTTCGCCAAATCTTTCCAGTGCGAACTGCAGGCGCTCATCGCCGACGTTGCCAGACAGGCTTTCCTGGTTGTAGAAAGATTCACCGAAGTGCTGCCGGCACAGCGATGCCATGACCGGTAAATCGCGCTTTATTGCGTTCAATTCTTTGCGCTTGAAGCGGGGCTCTGCACCGCGACGTCCGATCGAAAAGAACAGGTATCGCCCATCGCGTAAATCGGTGAAGATTGCCAGCTCATCGCGCAGTTCGATGTTCCTGTAGTAGCGGCGGTAGTA
Organism: Gammaproteobacteria bacterium; assembly: GCA_049666745.1. GTDB lineage: Bacteria > Pseudomonadota > Gammaproteobacteria. Next base: position 4,767 of record JBATHL010000626.1, on the reverse strand, counting down.
TTCAGTGAGCTGGAAGCGGTCCGGGGCGACGTCCCGGATCAGCATCGCACTGGTACTTTTTTGTTTGCAAAAGCGGGTATAAAACGGATCCAGCTGGTAAACACCGTCGAGGTACATATCCAGGTTGATGCGAAACGAAGTCTGGATCGTATCGTAAATATGATGCGGTCGGTTTTTCTCGTCGAGTAGCAGCAGCAGGATGCCGACGAAAGGGACATCGACACGAAGGTAATCGAGCAGGTTGGGCAGAAAACTGGCTTGCCCGATCGCATCTATCGCTTTCGACAAGGATGCCGCGCGCAAGTCTTCGCGCGATTTGGTAATCGGGGGAGTGGTGCTTTTATTGCTCACCAGGCCTTGTCTTCGCCACAGGTTTTACTCATGTATTTACCCTCCCGGGTAGCTGTCGATACTACGTTTAGTAATACAGACTCGTCAATAAGGTTCATCGCGAATAGAATGACCCCGATGTCATTGCCCGCTAATCAACTGCTACAGGAACTCGAAACCGTTGTTGGTACGGCCGGTATTCTAACCGGCAAGGCGCTCGCGGGCCGCAGTGCGGGCATCTGGTCGGGTGGGGAGTTACAGGCGCTTGCATTACTGCGGCCAAAAACAACAGCGGAAGTATCAGCGGTGATGAAACTCTGTCAGGCGGCAGGGCAGGTCGTTGTTCCCGCTGGTGGAATGACCGGGTTGGCGGGTGGTCATAAATCCACGACGAACGACATTGTTCTGTCAACCGAACGCATGAACCGGATCGAGTCTATGGATGCGCGCACGCGCACGATGGTGGTCGAGGCTGGTGTGATATTGCAAACCGTACAGGAAACGGCAGCGCAGGACGGGCTTATGTTTGCGCTTGATCTCGGCGCACGGGCCTCCTGCACCATCGGCGGCAACATCGCCACCAATGCCGGCGGTGTGCGTGTGCTGCGCTACGGCATGATGCGCGAACAGGTGCTCGGACTCGAGGTGGTGCTGGTCGACGGTACGATCGTTTCGTCGATGTTCGATGTGTTGAAGAACAATACCGGCTACGACATACGCCAGATGTTCCTCGGTTCGGAAGGCACGCTTGGTATTGTCACGCGCGCCGTGTTGCGGCTGCATGAAGCACCGCTCGCTATCGAGACCGCGTTACTGGCGGTGCCTTCCTGGGACAAGGTAATGGAATTGCTGCGTTTCTTCGACGCCGCGTTGCCCGGCGCACTGGCGGCCTACGAGGTGCTGTGGCGCGATCACTACGAACTCAATACCGGTCCCCATTCGAGCATCGACCCGCCACTGGAGACAGACACGCCTTATTACGTGCTGATGGACGTGTTTATCTCTGATCACGAGTACGGGCGGGCCAGGCTCGAAGAATTGCTAACCACCGCGCTGGAACAGGATGAGATTGCCGATGGCGTGCTCGCCAGCTCGGAAACCGAGCGCGGCAGATTCTGGCAGATTCGCGAAAGTTTCGAGCCGGAGCAGGATAAGTTTGATTTGATTTATGGTTACGATGTGAGTCTGCCGCTCGAAGCGATGGAGGATTACGTCGCGACCGTCCGCGCCGGGCTGCTTGAGCGTTTCAGCGATGCGGCGCTACTGGCTTATGGCCATATTGGCGACGGTAACCTGCATTTTTCGATTTACCCCGGGGCGCATCGAAACCGGGACGCGGTCGATGAAATGGTTTATTTCCCGTTGCAGGCCTTGCATGGATCAGTCTCGGCCGAGCATGGCATCGGCCTGGAAAAGAAAGCTTACCTGAAGTACACCCGCAGTGAAGCCGAGATCGAGTTAATGCGCAAAACCAAGCGCATGATGGACCCGGACAACATCCTGAACCCCGGCAAGCTGTTCGATCTTTAGTCCGTGGTTTTTATCTTAGCAGCGCTACGATAACGCTCGCGCCGGTGTGCCGACTGATTGCGGGGCTGAGTTAAGTCTGCTAAATCAACGAAAATATCGCCAGCGCAACCACTACCACCATGGCCAGGGCCATTGCGCAGTTGATCAAAAAATGGGTTCGCGTACTCAGGTCGAGCTGGTTGACGGCATTACCGGCGGCAAGCCATAGCAGGTGAATCGGTATCCAGATCAGGTTGATGACCAGGAATTTGAACAGGGTTTCGCTGACCAGCGCCCCTGGAAACAGTGCGAAGCCGGTAAACCAGGTCATGTTTACCGCATAGGCCTTCGGATTGACCAACTGCAGCAGCAGCCCGGCGCGCAATCCCGGTTTTTCAGCGGCAGTGATAAATGCAATTCGTTTGCCGGCAAAGGCGATGCGTGTGGCCAGGTACAGCAGGTATATCGCCGACAGCACCAGCAGGGTATTCCTGGCCCAGTCGCTGGCGAGAATGATCGCCGCCAGGCCGGAAACCACGATCAGCGCCACCAGGTTGGTGCCGATAAACAATCCGGTAACGTAACGCAGCCCGGCGTTAAACCCGAACGCGGCGCCAACCCCGGCGGTTGACAGGACACCGGGTCCGGGAGTGACCAGTAACAGGAAGACGGCGAGGACAAAGGCGAGCATGGGAAGGAATTCTACCTTAACCGTTCTGATAGCAAATCAAATTGTCATACCGGCACTTTCACTTTCGTTATCCTCGCCCGACTCTATAGTCATTCCCGCCCTATTTTAAAGTCATCCTCGCCCGATTCTACAGTCATTCCCGCGCAAGCGGGGATCTTGCAACGGTGGCGTATTTTCGAGATTCCCGCTTGCGCGGGAATGACGGGAAGAGGGCGGGAATGACGGGAAGAGGGCGGGAATGACAGAAAGGCGGTCGGGGAATGACAGGATTGTGCTGGCCGTGATGAAGATTATAATCGACGATCTTTTAGCTTTCGAAAATGCCCATGCGATTTAAAAATACGATCAGCACTATTCCCGGTTCTTTACTGATCGTAATTTTGTCTATTTCCCACCAGGTCGCGTTCGCGAGTGAATGGCAACACCGTCGTCTGCTCGAATTTTCGTTTGAAACCTGTCGCAACTGGGAACAGTCAGCTGCGCCAGCGACAGGATTTACCAATGGTCCGGTCGAACAGTCGGTACTCAGGATTCGAGGAGCGGAGCTTGGCAGCCGTTATCGATTGCAGCTTGATGATAATGCATTTGTGGAACTGGATGTTATCAGGCGGACGGGCCAGCCAACGCGTTTCGTCAGTTCGCTCTACGGTGAGTTCGGCGATCCGCTGGTGCTGGTGTCACTGGGGTCGGATTGCAGCCTGCAGGTGGCGCGCAAAATTAACTATACCGAGCAAGGCCAGGCGGTCGATATCGTCACCCTGAATACGGACCTTGTCCCTCAGGGTGAGCCCGACTGGATTAATCCCCCACTGGAATTTATCGAGCGCGATGCCGATAAGCCGCTCAAGCATCCCGGTGACGCAGCGCCGGTAAGGGTTGGCATGGTGGATTCAGGTGTCAACTATCTGTTACCCGAGATCAATCGTCGCCTCGCCCGGGATAGCGATAACCAGCTCGTCGGTTACGACTTCTGGGACATGGATGTCCTGCCGTTTGACGCGCACCCGGTGAATTCCGGGTTTTTCCTGCAACGTCACGGTACCCGTACCGCGTCGCTGTTGCTACGCGAGGCAGCTGATATTGAGCTGGTGCCGTATCGATATCCACGACCCGATATGTCTCGCATGCAGGCGCTGGTGGAACATGCCGCCAGTAACCAGGTAGCTATTCTGGGCCTGCCGCTTGGCAGTAATCGATCCGAAGACTGGGGAAGTTTTGCGCGTGCCGTCCGAGAGCATCCGCATATGCTGTTTATCGTTTCGGCGGGTAACGATGGCCGTGATATCGACGACCGTCCTGTTTACCCGGCCTCACTCGATCTCGAAAATATACTGGTCGTGACCTCGGCGGATGATTTCGTGAGTCCGGCCGAACGCACCAACTGGGGCAGAATTTCGGTGGACTACCTGGTGCCGGCGGAACGACGGGGCGCGCTGGACTATTCCGGAACCGAAACTCGTGTCTCGGGATCGAGTTATGCCGTGTCGCGTGTTGTCGCGCTCGCCGCACGACTCAAAACAGCCCACCGGGACTGGCGCGCCGCTGAAATTGCCGCTGAATTTCGCAGACGCTATGGAGCGCGCGACTCAGGCCCGCGCGAGTGGGTTAGCACGGGTTACATTGCCGACCCGCTGGCCGGTGCCCCGGTTAATAAACAGGCGCTGCCGGATCTCGATCTCAAGCTGTCGTCGACTGAGGCGGGTTTACGGCTGCCCCTCGATGTGCTGGTGCTGGATACGCGCTGGTCGCAGTCGCGCATAGAGCAGACGGTGCAGCAGGCTTTCCTGATACTCGCACAGTGCGAGCTGATTCCTGGAAAGCTCTCGATCCACTCCATCAGCGGTGACGATTACCTGCGTGACTTGTCCACGGGTAGTGCACGCACGCTGTTCGAGGCCGTGGACAGCACAAAAGCAACCGTGGTGTTTGCGCGCGATACGCTGATGCAGGCTGCTTATCTGGGTGAGGCCTTCGGTCTTGGCAACACGCGTATGCGACCCTGGCTCGCCAACAGTGTATGGCTGATGCTGGATGTCGAAGATGCCGGTATCGCGCTCGCACACGAGTTGTACCATGTGATTGCCAATAGCGGCGCCCACGTCGAGGGGGTCGCTAACCTGATGCAACCGCGCACTCGCCCCGAAAGCCTGGAACTGACAGCCCAACAGTGTCGGCTCGCCCAGGCCAACGGCGTCGACAAACAACTGCTGCAGGATTAATCCGGCTGTTGTTCGCTT
>JBATHL010000625.1:0-4362 GCA_049666745.1 Gammaproteobacteria bacterium | reverse complement strand
CATCTATACGGTCAATTACCCGTTACAATACTTCGCGCAACGCATTGCGGGTGAACATGCTGAGGTTGTTTTTCCAGCCCCACCCGCTATCGATCCGGCATTCTGGACGCCCGATGTGCAAACCGTGGTGGCTTACCAGGACGCTGACCTGATCCTGTTAAACGGCGCAAATTATGCAAAGTGGGTTAACAAGGTCTCGTTGCCGCGCCGGCGCCTGGTCAATACCTCGGCAGGCTTTGCAGAAAACTATATCGATACCGGATCCGGCGCAGAACATAGTCATGGCAGTGGCGCGGCGCATGCACACGCCGGGGTTGCTTTTACCACCTGGCTCGATTTGCAACAGGCGGTTCTTCAGGCCGATGCAATCAGGCAGGCCATCATCAAGAAACGACCGCAGCTCAAGGCGGAGGTCGACAACAACTTTGCCCGGCTTGAGGGTGATTTATTGGCTCTCGACGCCGAACTGAAAAGTATTATTGCGGGTAAGCAAAATCAGGCAATACTCGCTTCGCACCCCGTGTATCAATACCTGGCGCGTCGATATGGAGTCACTCTGCACAGCGTGATGTGGGAGCCCGATGAATATCCCGGTCCGTCACAATGGCAGGCACTGGCCAACCTGGCACAGGGCCATGCTGCGACATGGATGCTCTGGGAAGGCGAACCAGCCACAGAATCAGTCAAGCAATTAAAGAAAATGGGCATCGGCTCAATCGTGTTCGATCCTTGCGCCAACCTACCTGCACAAGGTGATTTCTTAAGCGTGATGAAAAACAACCTGGCGGCGTTGAAGCAAGCTTTCTAAATTGAGAATCAAAGGGGTCAGTGTCGATTGATAATGAGGCAGATTTGTCACTGCTTCAACCACAAGCAAAATTGTTGACTCTAAAGCATGCCTTATGCGGAAATTTTTAACTGTTCAATAACCGGGACATGGATACCGGCTTTCTCCGGTATGACGAACTTAAGATTTAAGGAGTTAGTATCGACCGACATTTAGCCAAACCCGTCGCAGCTGCCTCATTCCTGTTGCTGCCATCGATTACCCCGCGTCGTTGTAACGCGCGCGCAACAGCTTTTTATCCAGTTTGCCGACACTGGTTTTGGGCAGGGCTTCAAGTACTTCGATGCGTTCCGGCAACGCCCACTTCGAGATCTGCCCCGCGTCGATACCAGCCTGTATCGCGCTTCTGGCCTCGATGATTATGGCCTCGTTGTCCATCCCGGGGCTACCGACAATGGTCAACATGGGGCGTTCCCCCCAACGCTCGCTGGGTATACCAAAGGCCGCAACCTCGGCCACGCCGGCGCAGGCGGAAACGATACTCTCCAGCTGCAATGACGAAATCCATTCACCGCCTGACTTGATCACGTCTTTCATGCGATCGGTAATCAGCAGCGAGCCCCCGGCATCGATATAACCGACATCGCCGGTGTGCAGGTAACCGCCTTCCCAGAGGACTTCGGAACCCTCCGCATTACCCGCATAACCCTGCGTCAGCCACGGGGTGCGCACCACGACCTCGCCGGTGACTGAACCACCCCGCGGAACATCATTCATATCGGCGTCAACAACCCTTAAATCGACCATCGGAAGGGGTTTGCCGGTCTTGCAGCGAATGCCGGGATCGTCGTCAGCATCGACCTTATGAATCCCGGTCATATCCGCCACGGTAAGAACGGGACCGGTTTCAGACATGCCGTAGCCCGCATACAGGTTGATGCCAAGCTCGGTGGCCATCTGCACCATACCCGGCGTCAGCGCCGCGCCACCGATAATCACCTTCCAACTCGATAGATCGACCTGCTCGACCTCGTTGGCGGTTAACAACATATGCAGTATCGTCGGCACACAGTGTGAAAAGGTGACACCCTCGGATTTGATCAGGCGGAGTAACCCCGCCGGATCATATCGACCCGGATAGACCTGCTTGATCCCCATCAACGTGGCGGCGTAGGGGAAACCCCAGGCGTGTACGTGGAACATCGGGGTAATCGGCATGTAGACATCGCCGCGATCGACCCGACTACTGCTATCGACTGAACCCAGCCCCCCGACCAGCGCCAGCGTGTGTAGCACCAGTTGCCGATGGGAGTAAAACACCGCCTTTGGATCACCGGTCGTGCCGGTGGTATAGAATGTCGTCGCCACCGTGTTTTCGTCAAAATCCTTAAATTCGAAATCGGCATCACCGCTTTGCAGCAAGGCTTCGTACTCGTCGTCACAAAATTCGGGCAGCGGGGTATCGGGGTCATCGCGCAGGAAGATAAAGCGGGGGCTGGTTTCGATGCGCTCTCGGATCTGTTCGATGATGGCAACGAAGTCGGCATGCAGCAGGATGAAATCATCCTCGGCGTGATTAATGGTATAGAGTATTTGCTCCGGCGACAGGCGCACATTGATCGTGTGTAACACCGCGGCCATCATCGGCAACGCGAAGAAGCATTCCAGGTAACGATGATTATCCCAGTCCATCACCGCCACCGTGTCACCGGGTTTGACTCCGATCGATTCCAGGCCGGAGGCGAGTTGACCGATCCGCGCGCGCAAATCCCGGTAACTGAATCGTCGCTTCTCAGCGCTGACAATTTCCTGCTCGGGATTGCATGACATCGTGTTATGCCAGAGCTGCCTGATCAACAAGGGATAGTCATAGGCGGATGTTGCGCGAGTTTCTTTCACGGAAATCTCCTGTCAACCGGCGAGTGCAGACAACGATCTTAACAAACTAAGGTTATCAGCGTCATCCCGGCACCAGGCATAAAAAAAGGGCGGAACCCGGCCCGCCCTTTGTTGAGGCACTTCAAGCGATGTTTCTAGAACTGATTCATCGTGTTGTCTTTACCCGAGGCTTTCAGCGCCTGCGCACCTGAGAAGTACTCCTTGTGATCATCACCCATGTCGGAACCTGCCATGTTCTGGTGTTTCACACAGGCGACGCCGAGACGGATTTCCTGGCGCTGCACCTTGGCGACATAACCCAGCATACCTTCGTCGCCGAAGTAATCTTTCGCCAGCGTATCGGTGGAAAGCGCTGCGGTATGGTAGGTCGGCAACGTAATCAGGTGATGGAAAACACCGGCTACGCGTGCCGCATCCGCCTGGAAGGAACGGATCCTGTCGTCTGCCGCGATACCTAGTTCGGTGTCATCGTAATCAGCGCTCATCAAACCGTCGCGATCATAGGCGGAGACATCTTTACCCTCTTCGCTCCAGGCGTCGAAGACCTGCTGACGGAAGTTCAGCGTCCAGTTGAACGACGGGCTATTGTTGTACAGCAACTTGGCATTCGGAATCACTTCGCGAATGCGGTTAATCATGCCGCCGATTTGCGCGAGGTGGGGCTTCTCGGTTTCGATCCACAACATGTCCGCACCATTGCGCAATGCGGTAATGCCGTCGAGCACGCAACGGTCTTCGCCGCTGCCTTCGCGGAAACGTACCAGGCCGTTGGGCAGGCGCACCGGCTTGACCAGTTGGCCGTTCTGCTTGATCACCATGTCGCCATCGACAATATCGTCGACCGAATCGACCGGCGTGGTTTCGAGAAAAGCGTTGTATTGTGACGCCAGATCGCCTTCAGTAGTCGAAACCGGGATTTTCTGCGTCAGGCCAGCACCGAGGGAATCGGTGCGCGCGACGATGACGCCGTCATCGACACCCAGTTCGAGAAAGGCATAGCGCACGGCGTTTATCTTGGCGATGAAATCGGCATGCGGCACGGTAACCTTGCCGTCCTGGTGGCCGCATTGCTTGACATCGGACACCTGGTTTTCGATCTGTATGCAACAGGCACCGGCTTCGATTATTTTCTTCGCCAGCAGGTAGGTGGCTTCTTCGTTACCGAAACCGGCGTCGATATCGGCAATTATCGGCACGACATGCGTTTCAAAGTTGTCGATTTGATTCTGCACGCCTTTCTCCTTGACGCTGTCACCCGCTTCACGCGCGGCATCGAGCTCGCGGAACAACCCACCCAGCTCACGCGCGTCGGCCTGGCGCAGGTAGGTGTAGATTTCCTCGATCAGTTCCGGCACCGTGGTTTTTTCATGCATCGACTGATCAGGCAACGGACCAAACTCAGAACGCAACGCGGCGATCATCCAGCCGGACAGGTAAATGTAGGAACCCTTGGTGGTCGACATGTGCTTCTTGATCGCAATCATTTTCTGCTGCGCGATGAAACCGTGCCAGCAACCGAGTGACTGCGTATATTTCGACGAATCGCCATCGTAGGAATCCATGTCGGAACGCATAATTTTTGCGGTGTATTTAGCGATGTCGATGCCGGTCTTGAAACGGTTCTGCGCACGCATACGCGCGACGGATTCCGGATTGATCGCATTCCAGCTGTCACC
>JBATHL010000624.1:0-3941 GCA_049666745.1 Gammaproteobacteria bacterium | reverse complement strand
CTTTACGGCGGCCTCGCTCGCCTATATTTCAATGCTGGGCTACTGGGAAGTGGCGATGGAAACCGTTGCACTGGTCGGTGCGGCCGTGTTCATCTGCGTAATCTTCGGTATTCCGCTGGGCATCTGGTTTGGCAAATCGAAGCGCGCCTATAACGCGGCGGAACCGGTACTCGATTTGATGCAGACGCTGCCAGCCTTCGTTTACCTGATTCCAATCATCGCTTTCTTTGGCACCGGCAACCCGCCCGGGATCCTGGCAACCATCATTTTCGGCATGCCGCCGGTCATTCGCCTGACTTCACTCGGCGTGCGTGGCGTGCCCGACACGATCAAGGAAGCGGCGGTGGCGTTTGGCGCCTCGCGTTTTCAGTTGCTGAAAGACGTGGAAGTACCGCTCGCCCTGCCTTCGATCATGACCGGTGTTAACCAGACTATCCTGATGTGCCTGTCGATGGTGGTTATAATTTCGCTGATCGGTGGCGGCGGTCTCGGTAAGGTCATTCTCGAGTCACTGCAGTATGCGGCCAAGGGACCGGGCCTGCTCGGTGGTTTCGCGATCCTGTTCGTCGCCATGGTCATCGATCGCATCGTCCAAGGTGCATTCCGCCGTAAGGACCAGGAATTATAGCGAGGCAGTCTCAGTTCAGCGTCTTGCTGAAGTAAACCCGATCGAAGCCATCTTCGACCCGGCGATCGAACTGCTCGTAACCGAGCCTGGGGTAAAGCCCCAGGTTTTCGGTCATCTTCGCATTGGTGTATAACTTAATGGAGACATACCCGCCGTCGCGCGCCTGCTGCTCGACGAAATCAATCAGCTGCCTGCCGAGACCAAGTCCCTGGAAACAGGGATCGACAGCAACGTTTTCCAGGTGAAGGTAATCCTGACAGACATAGAAAACCACGAAACCGCAGATTTGCGCACCGGCCTCGATTACATACAGCGTTTCAGATTCGATGGCAGCAGCAAAATCGGCCACCATCGGCGCCGGTTTTTTACCGATGCGTTCGATGTACCGGGTGTAGGCCGCTACCGCGCAGGCCTTGACCTGATCCAGATCGGCATCGGTGGCCTTGCGAATTACATGCATTCAGGAATTACCAGTTGGCTTAAATTCCAGTCGATCGCGTGGCTTCATGATGATAGCAACCATCCTGCAACTGATCGTATGATAGTAATGGAGTAAGATTGACTCGATAATAAGTATTCTAACTGATTTCTGATTGGTTTCAGGTCGTTTAATGTAACGCAGTAGAATTCGAGGTATTTGCATTGAAAATTCGACAAATCGTCCCACTTTCCATCATTGTCCTTTTTATTAATGCGTCTGCAGCCAGAGGCGCGGAGCAAGAGTGGGTTGAAGCCGGCGCCAGGATTGGTTTCTCAGAAGATGTCCGCGGAGAGAATTTCAACCAGTTAGAAATTGCCGCCGCCTATCGGCTACCGTGGACCTGGACGCTGGACAACGCCTGGATACTCGATAGCAGAATTAATGCCTCCGCCGGGGTTCTTCACGGCGGTGATGACACCGCTGCGATTGCGACAATAGGACCAGGCCTTGCGTGGGTCAGTCCGAGCCAACAGTTTACTGTCGAGGCAGGCATTAGCCCGACCCTGATGAGCCGGCATGAATTTGGCGATGCAGACTTTGGCGGCATCTTTCAGTTCACCAGTTTCATTGGATTGAACTACCGAATTGGCAAACAAACCACGACCTCGTTTCGGGTCCAGCATATGTCAAATGCCGGCATCTATGATCGAAATCCGGGGTTGAATCAGGCAATGCTGGGAATCAATTATCGATTTTGAGGCGTGGCAATAAATTCCCGATTATTCGTGGCCCTGTCTGCTCCGTGCACCCGGCACATCGATCATGAACCGGCCGACTGATCCCGCTTGATGCGTTCGTTGATCTGCCTGAACTCTTCTATCAACTGGTCACAGTATTCTTTCTCGGAATGGCATAGCGCATCCATCCTGATATTTACCTGACCATTTTTGCTGGCAATTTTCCGGCGCACCACGCTTGGATTGGCCGGATGAAATTCAGGGGTGAAGGACCAGAGTATATATACACCATTCGCTTTCTGGCTGAACATCGTCCAGCCCTCGTATTCCTGCATGCCTGCTGCTGGATCCGCTTGCAGAGCCTGGAAAGCCTGCTCAACGGTTTCATAGCCGATCGGGGACGGCTCGATTGATTCCTGCGCATTCACCAGCGGCAGGTAGAAAATGATGGCTAAAAGAATTTTGTTGGTTTGCATGGTTTCCTCTTTCCGCCCTGTTCGTGTAATCCCTGTAACGGGCATCAAGCTGCTTATATTACAAGGACTTGTCCCCGAGCTCGAGTTGTGTGCCAATCTGACCTTAAACTGCAGGCAAAGCGAGTACCAGGGCATTTCACAATCTTATTAACCAGTTCCCTCACCGATCACATCCTCGAGCATCGCAATTTCACGCGCTAGCTCGCGTGACAGGTTAATCATCAACAAACCAAAATCGGCGGGGTAATTTACATGCAGGTTATAAAACTGGTCGCTGCCTATATCCAGCACTATGCTCTCCTCGGTTGCAACATCGATACCATTGTGAGGGATAAGACCGATCATCAGGTCGAAATCCATCTGTTCGCCCTGACAGAAGTACCGGGTTAGAACATCGCAATCTTCACCATGCTTGTAAAATGCGAATCTTCCTCGCAGCACCACCTTGAATTCTGCTGCTATCTGGTTGATGCGGACAACATATTCGCCCTTTTCAAATCGTTTTATCACACCACTGGTTAACATGTCCGTGATCACTTCATCCGACAATGCGCCAAAGGTGGACAACTCTCGCAGGTACGCAAGCCCGAGGGTTTCGACTACTTCATCAGCATTGAGTATATCCATCACACCAACTCTGACCAGAATTATGTATCATAGGAAATTATCAGGTCGTTTCCTGTGATTTAGGACAATAAAAGACAAGATCAGTTTTGCGATATTCTGTCCTTGTAGGGTTCGCCAGGACAGTTTCTCAATAGCATGAAAGTCGTGAACAATGCCTTGCAGGCACTCGTGCAGCTAAATTAACTGCTCATCCCGGGAACACCCCGGACAGCATAATTAGGAATTTGATATAGATGAATTGCCTGGACAGATATCGTAGTAAGCTCATTAGCCAGATCAACAGGGATCTGAAAATCATTCTTGTCAGTCCAGAAGAAGAAGCGATTCATAATTTCAGAGTCGGTATGAAACGGCTTACCGCGCTTTACTTCTTTCTCAACGAGGTCGATCCCGGGTTGAAAACCAGGAAAATACTCAAGCCCTACCGCAGGCTGGCAAAATCTATCGGCGTGATTCGCGATGGGCATATTGCCGTGCACTTGATCCAGGAACTGGATGAAATTTGTCCTGCCGATAAAAAAACCCTGGTTAATGCAATAAAGTCCAAATCAAGAATTGATTATCGCTTGTTTAGAAAATCCATCGTGGCCAACGCGCTCACCCGGGTAAGGGTCCCTACCATCAGATCGATGGGTTTATCCGAACGAGCCATCCTGCGTGAAAAACCGATCGCACTGAAGGGGCTTTTATCCCAGATCATGAGCACCAGGCCGCGGATGACGGCTGAACAGTGGCATAAGAAACGAATCCTGCTAAAGCGCTATCATCACAAGCTGGACGCATTTTGTTTTTGCCCGGGTCATAGCTCGGATGAAAATGAATTGAAGCAGATAAAAATTCTTGAGCAACTGCTCGGAGACTGGCATGACCGCATTATCGCTGCAGAGATCCTGCCTTTGCTCAACGGTGTCGAAGTAGAAGCGAATCGCGCGATTGCGGTAATGCGGAAACAGGACAGAATGTTGCTGGGATCAGCAAAGGTTTACCTGAACAAGTATCAAAAATGGCACCAGAGCTCCTGAAAAATTCAATTGGCACAGCAAGGCAAACTC
>JBATHL010000623.1:0-6835 GCA_049666745.1 Gammaproteobacteria bacterium | reverse complement strand
GTGCGGGATGCATCGGGAAAGGCGGTGCCGGAACGTCACATCGGTGTGATCCACGTACGCGCGCCCAGTGTCATGCCGGGTTACTTCAATGAACCGGAAATTACCGCAGAGACGCTCTCTCCTGATGGCTGGTTGAACACGGGCGATATCGGTTACCAGACGGCCGCAGGGCTCTTTATAACTGGACGCAAGAAGGATCTGATCATCATCAACGGACGCAATATCTGGCCTCAGGACCTGGAGCAGATTGCGGAACAGCAGCCGGAATTACGTCCGGGAGATGCCCTGGCATTTGCTGTACCGGGTATGGATGGAGCCGATACAGTAGTGATGGTGGTACAAAGCCGGGAGAATGACGCCGAGCAGCTCGCGGAGTTGAGCGGGCGGCTGCAGGGGTTGGTCCTTACCGAGATGGGTGTGGACTGTCACATTGAACTGGTGCCGTTGCATACTCTGCCACGAACTTCGTCGGGTAAACTGTCCCGTTCCAAGGCACGCTTGAACTACATCGATTCTCACCGGCTGGACCAGCATGGTGATCAGGGTGCGGTGGCTGACTCGCTGCTGAAGCAGACGGGCTGACAACCCGTCATTGCCGCTGGTTTTTTTATGTCACGGACCATCGCTGTAACCGGTGCCACCGGATTCATCGGCGCCATGCTGGTCGATCATCTGCTGGCCGCCGGTTGGAATGTAAGAGCCCTGATTCGTCCCCGTTCAGCACATCGTATTGCAGAGAAATCCGGACTTGAAGTGGTTCCCGGTTCCCTTGAGGACGGCGAATCTCTGAATCGTCTGGTACAGGGCGCCACTGCAGTGGTGCACTGTGCCGGTGCAGTTCGTGGAGCCACTGCTGAAGATTTCAATGCTGTCAATGTAGACGGTTTGAAACGACTGGTACGCGCAGTGCTCTCCCTGTCGCCCCGCCCCAGATTCCTGTTACTTTCGTCCCTGGCTGCGCGTGCTCCCGAGCTCTCCCACTATGCCTCCAGCAAGCGCCAGGGGGAACTGACGCTGGCCGCTATGGCTGAAGATATGGAGTGGGTTGCCTTGCGCCCTCCAGCCGTTTACGGGCCGGGTGACAGGGAGATGCTGCCGTTGTTTCAGTTGATGGGGCGCGGTATTGCGCCGGTGCTGGGTGAGCCGCATGCGCGGCTGTCATTGCTGTATGTTGAAGACCTGTGCGCGGCAGTGCTAAGCTGGTTGAATGCCGGCAGCTGTCGGTGTGGTGTATACGAGTTGCATGATACCCAAACGGGTGGTTACGGCTGGGATGAAACCATAGCGAAGGTCTCGGCATTGCGTGGCAAACGTATTATCAGGCTATCCCTGCCGGCAGCGCTGTTGAAAGCGATTGCCCTCATAAATGTCGCCGTTGCACGCTTGATCGGTTATGCTCCTATGCTGACGCCGGGAAAGGTGCGTGAGCTGCGGCATCCCGACTGGGTGGCTGATAATAGTGCATTGACCGCTGCGATTGGCTGGCAGCCGGTATTTACCCTGGAGCAGGGTCTGCGACGGACAATGGGCTGGGGTGAGCCGGGGCCGTCAGCAATAGAGGGCTTGTCAGGCCAGCGGACTGATACAGGACAGAGAGTGAACAAAGATGCAGAGTAAAGAGGAAATCCTTGATCAGCTGATCGAGCTGATCCGCCCTTATGCCGAAGAACCCATAGTGCTCAGTGAGCAGACCCGTATCATTGATGATGTCGGTCTGGATTCAATGAAAGTGATGGAGCTGGTGATGCAGATCGAGGATTGTTTCGACGTTTCGGTCCCGTTGAATATTCTTCCTGATGTGAATACCATCGGGGAGTTTGCCAAACACCTTGAGACGTTGCTACAGGACAGCTGATTCATGACCACCCTTCTTGAAAAATTTCGGCCTCTTGAGGAAAAGCGTGCCGCTCTGGTTGCCAGCAGTGGCGAAGACCCCTTTCATGTGATAGTGGAACGGGTGGTTTCGGCTACTGAATCGGTGGTGAATGGTCGCAAGGTGATCATGGTTGGCACCAATAATTATCTGGGCCTTACCTTCGATTCCGACTGCGTTGCTGCGGCCTGCAAGGCGGCGAAGGAGGAGGGAACAGGCACCACCGGCTCGCGTATGGCGAATGGCAGTTATGCTGCTCATGTGGCACTGGAGAACGAACTGGCAGACTTCTTTAATTGCCCCGCTGCAATCGTCTTCTCTACCGGATACATTGCGAATCTCGGGGTGCTCTCGGCGCTGACGGGCCCCGATGATGTGATCCTGATGGATGCCGACTGTCATGCCAGTATCTATGATGGTACCCGTCTCGGTGCGGCCCAGGTGATCCGGTTTCGTCATAATAATCCTGCAGATCTGGAAAAGCGCCTGCAACGACTGGGTGAAAAGGCAAGTCGTACCCTTGTGGTGGTAGAAGGGATCTACAGCATGCTGGGAGATCGCGCACCATTGCGTGAGATTGTCGACATCAAGCGCCGTTATGGTGCTTCACTGCTGGTGGATGAGGCCCATTCCGTGGGAGTTCTGGGTGAGCATGGCAGGGGGCTGGCTGAGGAAACCGCAGTCGAGGGCGAAGTGGATTTTATCACCGGTACCTTCAGCAAAAGCCTGGGCTCCATCGGTGGCTTCTGTGTCAGCCGCTGGCCGGAGCTTGAACATATGCGTTATGCCATGCGCCCCTATACGTTCACCGCTTCCTCTTCGCCCTCCCTGATAGCGTCAACCCGCCAGGCTCTGCAGGTCCTGAGCCGCGGTGTCGAGTTGCGCAGAAAACTGTGGAACAACGCAACACGTCTCTATCAGGGACTGACTGAGATGGGGTTTGATCTCGGTCCGGAAATCAGTCCGGTGATAGCGGTGAAACTACCGGTGTCCATCGAGGGGGATCCCATCCTCCTGTGGGGTGAATTACTGTCGCAGGGTGTCTATGTCAACCTGGTTCTTCCTCCGGCCGCTCCTGGCGGTTGCTCAATGCTGCGATGCAGTCTCAGTGCGGCTCACAGCCCAGAGCAGATTGATGTCGTGCTGAAGGCCTTTGCGGTTGTTAGTGCAAAGCTGAAGCTGGAACATCGAACCTGACAACGGCTGATGCTATTCGGCTCCATCGGGCAAACATCCCCCCTGCACTGAAGTAAGGTTGCTGCCATGCATCTATTGAAGACTTTTGCACGTGCCTACCCGTTACAGAGTGCCGTCATGCTGTTTGCGTTGCTGATTGCCGGTCTGATTGAAGGGGTCAGTCTGACCGCCCTGTTGCCGTTGTTGGATCAGGTCCTGGTCAAACCGGGCACGCCCGGGGGAGATGCTTCAGGGGTGGAGATTGACTCCGGGGTCGGGGATTTTCTGCTCGGTGCTATC
Organism: Gammaproteobacteria bacterium; assembly: GCA_049666745.1. Classification (GTDB taxonomy): domain Bacteria; phylum Pseudomonadota; class Gammaproteobacteria. The sequence goes on along the minus strand of JBATHL010000623.1, from coordinate 3,486 downwards.
GAAGCAGCAGGATTTACACCCAGCGTTGTGGTACTGCTGACCATCATACTGGTTGGAGCGATTTTCAAGGGTGGCATGACGATGCTGGCCAGGCAAAAGGTTGGCTACATCGTCGCCCATGTTGCTACCGATCTGCGCCTGTCGATGTTGCGTGCCATGCTGGCGTCGCGCTGGGAGTATTTTTTGCATCAACCGGTAGGACGGTTGACCAACTCCATGTCGATCGAGGTGGTAAGGGCTGCCAATGCCTACCTGCATGGTGCCACGCTGATATCCCTGGTCATAGAGGCTGTGGTGTATCTCACCATCGCCACCATGGTGATGTGGCAGGCGGCACTGTTTGCCCTGGTGGTGGGCCTGCTGATTTATCGGTTACTGGGTAACCTGGTTAAAGCGGCACGCCGGGCCGGCAAGCGCCAGACAAAGTTCACCCGGTCGATGATTGCTCGCCTGGCAGACACCCTGTTGTCGGTAAAGCCGCTCAAGTCTATGGGGCGGGAACGCCTGGTGAATACCGTGCTGATGTCAGAAACGAAAAATATTAACCTCGCCCTGCGTCGTGAAGTGTTGAGCGCCGAAATGCTGGCGGCCGGGCAGGAGGTGTTGTTTTCGCTGGTGCTGGTGGGCGGTATATATATCACCCTGGTTAAACTGGAACTGCCACTTGCAACAGTGATGGTGCTGGGTTTTCTGATATACAGAATTTTGAAGAAGATCGGTCGGGTACAGCGCCATTACCAGAAGATGGCGGTCTGTGAGTCTGCCTACTGGTCGATCCAGAAAACCATCGAAAACGCCGACCTGGCGATCGAGCATCCCGGGGGCAAGCTCACCTCGACCCTTGAGGAAGGTATCGAGTTGACGGGGGTCAGTTTTTCCTATGACGACAAGCGGATACTGGATGAGCTAAGTCTCACCATTCCTGCCGGTTCATTTACTGCCATAATCGGACCATCAGGATCGGGCAAGACGACTATCCTGGACTTGATTATCGGCTTGCTGCAACCGGCGTCTGGCAAGGTGCTGGTCGATAAAGTCCCGCTGCAGGATCTTAATATGCACCGTTGGCGACGCACCATCGGTTACGTGCCACAGGAAACGGTGTTGTTACACGATTCAGTTTTCAATAATGTGGCGCTGGGGGATCCCGGAATCGATGAAGCCGACGTGGAGTCGGCCCTCCAGGCCGCGGGTGCCTGGGAATTTACGGAAACATTGACTGAAGGCATCCACAGCAATGTGGGTGAAAGGGGCGGCAAGCTGTCTGGCGGCCAGCGGCAGCGGATCATGATTGCACGTGCCCTTGTTCACCGCCCCCGCTTGCTGATATTGGATGAGGCGACCACGGCGCTTGACCGGCAGAGCGAAGCGGCGATTTGCGAGACGCTGCAAAAATTACGGGGCGGGCAAACTATCCTGGCCATTTCGCACCAGCCCGCCTTGCTGGAAGCGGCCGACCGGGCCTACCGGATGCAGGATGGGCATGTGCAGCTTGAGAAAGATCTTGCAGGGCAGGTGGTGTGACGCTGGTTCAGTCCGCTGCTTGCCGCAGGCCAGCGTATCGAGGTCTTTACCGATTGCGATCTGCGCCGCATCATTGATCACGAGGTTGACCTGCACGATGCACCTGTTAAGGATGTCATGACCGTTGATCGCAAGACCATCCACTCCGGCATGCTGGCCGTAGAAGCACTGCAGATAATGGACAACACCAGGATCGACGTCCTGCCCATCGTCAACGCCGCGAATGAACTGGTCGGCGCACTGAATATGCACGACCTGCTGCGCGCAGGCGTGGTATAACACCAGCCCTATGAAAGACTTACTCGAAAAAGCCTCGCACATACCCCTGCTGATTCCTGATATTGACGGCGCACTGACAGACGGCGGGCTGGAACTGCATTCCCGGGTACGGGGAACCATTGATGACAGCGACGATGATAATGGCTAGTTACCGTGTAACAGGCGGCCTGCTACGAATCGCATTACTGCTGTCACTGTTGCCAGTCACCGGCCCTGGATTGACAAACGATCGCAATCAGCCAGTAAACATTGAAGCAGACAGGGCCACACTGAATGAGAAAACCGGCAACAGTGTTTATGAAGGTAATGTGTACCTGCAACAGGGTACTCTCGTTTTGAAAGGCAGCAAAATGACGGTACAGCTCAACGACAACAGCATTGATACCCTTGTAATCACCGGCGATCCGGCAACCTACCGGCAGCGTGCAGATGGCGAGGAGTCCGATCGGCAAGCAGAAGCTCGACGCATCGAATATTACGCCAAAGAGGACCGCATCATCCTGCTGGAAAATGCACGCGTCTGGCAATCAGGTGATGACGAACTCCGCAGCGACCGCATTGTCTTTGACCTGAAAAGCGATACCGTCAATGCGGGTAGCAACAAGCCCGGTGATCGGGTGCGCATTACCCTGCAGCCCGACAGCAAGCAGAACAAGCCACCCGCACCACCATGAGCGTGCTGACCGCAAACAAGCTGGGCAAAAGCTACCGCTCCCGTCGCGTTGTCGATGACGTCTCACTGACTGTCCACAGTGGACAGGTGGTTGGACTGCTGGGTCCCAACGGGGCCGGCAAGACAACCTGCTTTTACATGATCGTCGGCCAGGTGCCCTGCGGTGAGGGCAGCATCGGAATTGACGACATCGACCTCACCGGACAACCCATGTATCTGCGCGCCTTGTACGGTCTCGGTTACCTGCCGCAGGAGGCGTCTGTTTTCAGAAATCTCTCGGTCGCAGACAACATTATGGCCGTACTTGAGATCCGCAAGGATCTGAAAAAGACTGCACGCAAGGAGTTACTGGCAGACCTGCTGCACGACCTGCATATTAGCCATCTGGTCGACCAGCCGGGCATCAGCTTGTCGGGGGGTGAACGGCGACGGGTTGAAATTGCCCGCGCACTGGCAGCAAATCCGCGTTTTATCCTGCTGGACGAGCCGTTTGCCGGCGTTGACCCGATCTCTGTCGTGGATATCCAGCAAATCATCAGGCAACTATGTGCTCGTGATATCGGCATACTGATAACAGACCACAATGTGCGTGAAGCACTGGGCATTTGCCATCATGCCTATATACTGAACGAAGGCCGCGTCATTGCCGCCGGGGAACCGGAAGTTATCCTTAATAATCAGCAAGTAAGAGACGTGTACCTGGGCAGTGAATTCCGCCTGTAGACAATCACCCACACGTATTAACGATGGATATTCAAATTAAGGAAGCAACCACCAGGGCTGAAATGAAAGCCTTTATCAATTTTACTGATGAGTTATACAAAAATAATCCCTATTTTGTACCACCTTTAAGGTTTGACGAAGCAACCACATTAAGCTCTAAGAAGAATCCTGCATTTGATTATTGTGAAGCAAAATATTGGCTGGCATACAGAAACAACAAAGTTGTTGGAAGGATTGCCGGCATTATTAATAATGCATATATAGAGAAGTGGAAAAATAAATATATT
>JBATHL010000622.1:0-9471 GCA_049666745.1 Gammaproteobacteria bacterium | reverse complement strand
GAGCACGATCAGGTTCAGCATCCGTGTTTCGCAGAAGATCCATCCCACCAGGCTAAACACGATGAGAATCTGGTGAATTCCATGCAGCGCAAAGTCGAGGATTAGAAGAATATATCTGTGCACAGCTGTCATGAACGGAACTCTACAACCGGCCATGGTCCGTTTCCAGTTTTTAAACCAGGACGTCTGCTTGAATCAGTGAGATAGGCCGACACTTAATTTAACTCTGCTGCGTTCATAACCTGCAGTCCTTGACTATCAAGAACCAAAAAGATACCGTTTTTTCGCTGATTACAACAAGCACCGGGATATGCAGCATTCAACATTTGTCCGGCTTCCAATTGCCATAGTTATACTTTTAACCCTGTCGATCGATACGCTGATGGCCGCGCCACCCGAGGGGTACCGGTTCCTGTCGCTGACCGAGGCGACACAACTGGCGAGCAGCGAAAACAAACCCATGCTGCTGTACTTTGGTCGTTACGGCTGCACTACCTGCCGCAAAATGCATGCGGAGGTTTTCAGCGATGCGTCCCTCAGCGCAAAATATAACACCGCCTTTGTGCTAGCCTATGTCGATACCGAAAGTGGAAATCGCATCAAGCTCGGTAATGGAGAAAGAACCACCGAGATGCAGTTTGCAACCCGTAGCCGAATTCTCGGCACGCCCACATTTATTTACTTCTCACCCGAGCAAAAACTCCTGTTCAAAAAAGCGGGCTTTCAAACTGTAGACCAGATGAACCTGTACGGTGATTACATTCTCGAGAATCATTACCAGTCGATGCCGTTACAAGAGTTTATGGCCCGGCAATGAGAATCAGGTTTGCTGGATTATGCCTCGCCCTGGCTATATTCCAAACGCAGGCGTCTGAGCGCTGGATTTTCGATAGCAGGATCACCGTAACCGGTCCTCCGGTTGGTGCTGTTTACCATCATCTTGACGGTTCGGGTCGTAAACATATTGCCGTAAACGGGGAATCGGTTGCCGTGGTCTGGGAAGACAATCGCAGTCGAGCCCCACAAATCTATGTCACGCTAAAATTGCTGACGCAGGAAACCTTCCCCACAGCCCTGTCGGTGAGTAGTGGCAGCGAAGCATATGAACCGGCCATCGATGCCATTAGCGGTAATCGCTTCGTCTTAACCTTTGAACAGGATGCATCCGTTTTCGCCCGAATACTGACCGTGGAGGGCCTGGCCGAACCAGTCAGGCTCAGTCGGGCAGCGGCCAGCCACGTCAGTATCGCGAGTTTCGGCGAGCGGGTATTTGCCAGCTGGCGCGAACAGAATAACGGCAGATGGTTTGTCAAAATCGCGGCATTACAGGTCACCAACGCTAACCGGATTGTCGTCGGATCCATACAGTCCGTCGAAGCCGACGGTCTGGAGACGCCGGTACTGTTTCCTGCAATCGCGGTCAACAGTGCGGGAGTTTGTGTCGCCTGGGAAGACCGGCGAGCCGGGCATACGCGTTTACTGGTCAGCCATGCCGAGGACGCCGGGAAATCTTTCACCGAACCCCAATTTCTCAATGAATTTTTTTCCAACCGAAATCAGTATGACCGGGGTAGCGGTGTCACCAGGGTTTCCCTGGCGTCATTTGGGCAAGATGAAATCCTGGCGGCCTGGATGGACAAGCGCAGAGGCGGTAAGGGGTACGGTATTTTTGCCGCACTCGGTGCCGACGGCGGTGAGAATTTCGGTCCGAATGAAAAGGTGCATGGCGAGGAGGGTGATACACAACCTCACTACAATCCGGCGACTGCAGGCAATCAGGCGGGTGATTTCGTAATAGCCTGGGACGATTTCAGGCGTGGTGACTCTGACATATGGATCAGCGCCTATAACCCGGATCTGGAGTGGAGCCAGGATTATGCGCCACCCGTCGCCAGCGGCAGTGGCGAACAGTCGCATCCGTCAATCGTCCTCGACGAACATAACAATCTTCACCTGCTATGGATAGACCGCGACCATCTGGATGGACCGAGCAGGCTTTGGTATAGCCTCGGACGAACGAGGCAACAGCAATGAATTGTGATCGGATTGTCTGCCTGGACGACAGCATTTCGCCCGGTCATAACTGGCCGGGTCGTCTGTGCCGGAGTTTAATGCCCGGCGTCGGCGTCTGGCAGAAGGTTGCAACTTAACTATAAACATTTAGTGTCGGCTTACGAGGAAAGAGCTCCCCTGAGAATATCAATTGATGAAACGATGCCTCTTACCAATCCATCCTCTACAACCACAAGATGGTGAATATTATTTTCCACCATTAATTCCGCCGCTTCTTTGACGGATATATCTGCGCTCACTGCGATAGTTTTATGCGTACACATCTCCCACGCACGTTCGGAAATCGGGTTTTTACGGGCATTATGAAAATGCACAAGATCTGGCGCACTAATCACCCCGAAACATTCGCCCTGAGCATTGATGACAGGCACACAGGAAAGATGATGCGAGTCGAGGACCTTTTCGACAGTTTCGACGGTATCGTTAAGCGCTACCGTTATGACACTTTCCTCGATCAGGGAGGTTATTTGTTTGTTCATCAGTCGTTATTTCAAGGTTGCCCGGCTTTAGCTCCGGAAATGAGAGAACAACAGCAGCAGACCGGCAACGATGGGTAATATCGTATAACCGAACAGGTGAATGGAGTTCGCCATTTTTTCACCGTTGCGCTCGATCATCGATTGCAGTTTTTCGATTTTTTCAGGTGCGACCTTTCTCTGGATATAACTATAAATGCCATAAATAATCGCCAGCACCCCGATAATAAAATTGAACCCGATATCCATAACCCCACATAGTAACCCAGCTTCAGGGCGAACAATACAACCTATCGAAATGTTTAATGCCGATTGATATCAATACAATTTTCAAAAAAGGCAAACTATATGAGCAGCACGCCCTGATACATGGGTAGATAAGTTGACTACTGCCATAATTGTTGGCCATCGATTGCAAATGACGAACAACGGGTTAGGTAAAAAAGTTATACTCGATCCTGGTGTCCGTGGTATTGGAAGTAACGCGCCCGGTCAGTAAGATTCAGGTTCGTGGCAATAAACCGGGGGTGAATATGAGTAAAATCGGTACACTCGAAAGCGTCTGGCGCTATCCCGTGAAAAGCATGCGTGGCGAGCAGGTCGAAGAAGTTTTCGTCGCCTACACCGGTGTCATGGGCGATCGTCTTTACGCGATTTCATCGTCGCAAGCACCACCCGAGTTCCCCTGGCACACCAATCGGGAGCAGGAGGAATTTGTACTTTACAGTGCCAGCTATAAAAACCACGAAACTACGCTGAAACCCCCGGCAATGGAGGCTGCGTTCAAGGAAGCGCTCAATCCGCCTTATCCGTTGGCCGATGCCTTTGCCCTCGAAATCAAAACGCCGGCTGGCGTAACGCTCGATGTAGAGGATCCTGCATTTCTCGAAAGCCTGCGCGATAAATCCGCGGGTTCGCTACGCCTGCACTTCACGCAGAAGAACGCGGTTGATTGCCGTCCGCTGTCATTGTTCTCGCGGCAAACACTGCTGCAGCTGGAACAGGAAGCCGGACTCGAACTCGATAAACGCCGTTTTCGCGCCAATTTTTACGTGAACTGGGATACAGCAGGCGGGTTTTTCGAAAACGACCTCGTCAATCGAAGCTTGAAAGTCGGCGATCGACTCGAAATCATGGTGCGTGAACTCGATCCGCGCTGTAAGTCAATCACCATCGATCCTGACACGGCGGAAACGCAACCCCGAATTTTGAAACACATCGCCAGGAAACATAACGGTTTTGCCGGGGTATATGCGGCGGTGCTTACAGAAGGAATGGTAAAGCCCGGCGACGAAATCTGTCTGCTGGACTAGCTGGATGAATACGAAATTACACTCCATGGCCGAGATTGCAAGCTTTCGCGCGACCCTCGACGGTATCGAGCACGTAGTGCCATATCAACCCGGAGAGGTGCTGCTGGATTGCATGCTTGACGCCGACCTCGACCCTGCCTTCCAGTGCCAGCAAGGTCACTGTGGATCCTGCATGGTCGTCAGGATAAGCGGAGAGGTGGAGATGCGTCAGAACAACGTGCTCTCCCAACGCGATCTCGACCAGGGTTATGTCCTGCTGTGTCAGTCGATACCGCTGTCGGCTGATGTGCGGGTGGATTGCGATGAGTGAACCTGTGCAGACGCTAACACGGGAGCAGGGTTTCCAGGTAGCCCGATGAAGCGGCGCTATCCGGGTTGCTCATCGTCGAAGAAAACCCGGTCATATTTCATGCGATTGTCCGGATCCACCTCGGTGTCGAGTTCGCGCGCATAACGATGCCCCGAGAACACCGCGCCGGCGATGATCGACGGCGCCAGGCAGTCCCCGATGCGGGTTATTGAGTCTGGCTGGTAGTCGCCAGCGCTGCCAACAGCCTGTTGCAGTTGTTGAAACAGCGAATCGTTGGGTGAACGCATGGTCACGGTCACCACCGCCTCAACCGAGATGCTTTTCCGTTCGCCGGTATAAGTACATTCTACTTGTGCTTCTCGCCCGTTGAAGCTGGCCAGTCCATGCGAGGTCATCAGTTGGACATCCAGCTCCATCAGGCGACGTTGCACGCGACTCTGTTCGGAGGTTTTAGCACCCCAGGCCGATACGATGGTTTCCGGTGTCACCAGGGTGACTGGAATATTTTTCGCGCGCAGCAGTTCGGCAATCACGCTGCCCATGTAGTAGCGATCATCGTCGTAAATCAGCGCAGGGCCCACGGGCAGGCGCCCGGCCATGATGTCATCCGGAGTGAAAACCTGCTCAGCCGGGCCCAGTTCGGCTAGCGGCGTCTTGTTAAACAGGCCTCGCCCGTCTGCCAGCCAGCTGGCGCCGGTTGCTATGACGATATGGTTTGCCTCGACGGCGAGCACATGTTCTGCATCCATCTGGTTATCGAAATAAATATCGACGTTTTCCATTTGCTGAATTTCGTGCACCCGGTAGTTACGCACCCGCGCCCATTCGCCAAGGCCTGGTAAGCTGGACTCGCGGCTCACTCGGCCGCCGAGACTGTGTTCCGCCTCTGCCAGCATCACATGGTAGCCACGGCGGCCGAGCGCACGGGTTGCCTCGAGACCGGCCGGGCCGGAGCCAACTACCAGAATGCTGGAGTCCGAACCTTGCGGCGCAATTTTTTCCGGGTGCCAGCCGCGCCGCCATTCTTCGCTGATGGTCGGGTTCTGCGTGCAACGTATCGGCGTACCGGTACTGTCCCCGGTGTAGCAAATGTTGCAGCCGATGCATTCGCGAATCTCATCGATGCGGCCCTCCTCGATTTTCTTTGGCAGGAACGGATCGGCAATGGATGGTCTCGCGGCGCCGATAAAATCAACGATGCCGCGATTGACCTGGGACACCATCGCGTCGGGCGAGGTGAAACGACCCACCGTCACCACGGGTTTGCTGGTGATCGATTTGACATAGGACATGTAGGCTTCGAGCGAACCTTCCTTGATGAACCGGGAGGCTCCCATTTCGCGGGAATAGTCCTGGATATTGATATCCCACAAATCCGGAAGTTCAGCCAGCATTTCCAGCATTTCGCGATGCTCGGTGGTGACCGGGTTACCATCGCCGCTGCTTTCATCGTCAGCGGAAAACCGTACCGCGACCGCACAGCGATCGCCAACCGCATCCCTGGTTTCCTCGATTAACTCGCGTACCAGCCGCACCCTGTTTTCCAGTGAGCCGCCGTATTCATCGGTACGTGTATTGGTTTTGGCCGACAGAAAATGCGAGAGCAGATAATGATGAGTGGCGTAGACGTAGACGATATCGAATCCTGCATCTCTCGCTCGCAGCGCGGCATTTCGGTGCCAGCGCCTGAGTTCGCGGATATCGGACTTGTCCATCGCACGCGCCTGGTAGGGAATCCCGATCGAGTTGGGCAGGTTGGCCACATCCATGGCGACTTCATTGCTAAACAGGTTGGTGCTGCGCGCGCCGCCAACCCAGAGTTCGGCGCCGGCGAGCGAACCGTGTTCGTGCACCAGTTCGGTCATCATCGAATGCGCCCTGATATCGCCCTGGTCCCACAACGACGCATAAGGGTGGGGCAGGTCGTCGGATGTGGGATGTATCGAACAGTACTCGGTGCAGACAACGCCCCAGCCGCCTTCGGCTTTCATACCACGCAACGCTGCGACCATGCGGGGTCTGAGCCAGCCGAGTCCGGTACAGTGCGGTACCTGGTAGAATCGGTTTCTGGCCGTAACCGGCCCAATTTTTACCGGTTCGAACAATACGTCGTATCGAGGGTCTCGCTTATGCATTGGATGTTTCCTTACTTATCTGGATCTTCGAGCAGAACTGTTTCGCGTCGTCATAGTTTGCCTGATTCTGCATTTATCGCTATGGTGAAAGTTAACTTAATCGATCCATTCGGATTGTTGCACTTATTCGACAAGCCTTCCTGGTAATTTCGTCCCCGGTCGCGAGATTATTTTGCCCGGTGTTTCGGAATCTCGTTTCAGGGTATAGAATCTAGCCCCACATTTGTAATCAATCCCGATCCTTAAACCCCGTTTAACAGCGAAGTAATCATGTCACTTATCCAATGTATATCCCCGGTCGACGGTAACGTTTACGTCGAACGTGAAACTGCCAGTGCAGATGAAATTCAAGATGCCTTAGCGGCTGCCGAGACCGCACAACTAGCGTGGAAGAATATGCCGCTTGCTGAACGTGGCGCGATTTGTAGCAAGGCCGTCGATGCGTTTATCGCGCGCAAGTCGGAAATTGCCGAGGAATTGACCTGGCAGATGGGGCGCCCGATTTCACAGGGGCCTGGTGAAGTGGCGGGTTTCGAAGAACGTGCGCGCTACATGATCGAGATCGCCGAGCAGGCGCTGGACGATGTCAGGCCAGCGGCGAAAGATGGTTTCACGCGTTACATCAAACGCGAGCCGCTGGGCGTGGTGTTTGTCGTGGCACCGTGGAATTTCCCGTACCTGACTTCGGTAAATGCGATCATGCCGGCACTGTTGGCGGGTAATGCAGTGCTGTTAAAGCATTCCGCGCAAACCCCTTTGTGCGCCGAGCGCTTGCAGCAGGCTTTCGACGAGGCCGGTCTGCCCGCTGGAGTGTTTCAGCATTTACATTTGAGCCATAGCGATACTGAGAGCGTGATCAAGTCCCCCGAAATTGATTTCGTCGCGTTTACCGGTTCGGTGCAGGGTGGCGAAATGGTTGAACGCGCGGCGGTCGGACGTTTTATCGGGGCCGGCCTCGAACTGGGCGGCAAGGATCCGGCTTATGTGCGCAAGGACGCCAATTTGCAGCATGCTATCGAAACCGTTACCGACGGTGCGATTTTCAACTCCGGGCAATCCTGTTGTGGTATCGAGCGCGTTTATGTGGATGAGTCGATCATGGCGGAATTTGTCGACGGCGTGGTCGCCCTGGTCAAGGGCTATAATCTCGGACGCCCCGATGACACGGACACCAACATGGGGCCGCTGGTTAAATCCAGCGCCGCCGACTTCGTGCGCCGACAAATCGACGAAGCGATCGCCGCGGGCGCTCGCGCCCATATCGATGCCGCCAGTTTCGAGGCGGATGCTCCGGGTAGTCCATATCTCGCACCGCAGGTTCTGACCAATGTCGACCATTCAATGCGGATCATGACCGAAGAAACTTTCGGACCGGTTATCGCCATCATGTCGGTCAGCGGCGACGACGAAGCGATTCGGCTGATGAACGACAGCGAATTTGGCCTGACCGCGGCAATCTTTACCCAGGACGAAGCAGTGGCGATCGAGATCGGCGACCAGATCGATACCGGCACCTGGTTCATGAACCGCTGCGATTATCTCGATCCGGCGCTGGCCTGGACCGGGGTCAAGAACTCGGGGCGCGGTTGCACGCTTTCATCGGTTGGCTTCGAGCATATGACACGACCGAAATCGTTCCATCTGAAACGGGTTTAAAGTTGAATGCAGTAGGTGAAACACAAGAGATTAGTAGCGAAGCCGTCTGCCCGGTAGTTATTAGCAACATGATACGACGGGTGCCGGCAGGATGCGTCGCCTGTTCACCAGCGGCCAGTGTTTTGTTTTTGGTTGCCTGTCTCATGGTCAGCCTGTAAGTAGACGCCCAAATACCGAGGTTCTCAGGGGACTAGAACGGCCAGGAATGGAGCCTGGTGTCGGGGCGACAATACATCATCAGGTCAAAAACCTTATAATTCAGCTGTTAACGGTATTAGACAAACGAGGAGAACCTATGACACCAGATGAAAAGATTGAATCCCTAAACCTGATACTGCCTGACCCAATCAAGTTGCCGCCCGGTGTTGATATAAATTTTTCATGGGTCAGGGTTAGAGGAAGTAGAGTATTCGTTTCCGGTCACATTGCACTAAATGCAGATGGTTCAGTTTATGATGTTGTAGGAAAGGTTGGTGCCGAAGTAAGCATCGAGCAAGGATACGAAGCGGCAAGGCAAACTGGTCTATCGATATTGAGCAGTCTGAAACGTGAGCTTGGAACCCTCAACAATATAACAGCATGGCTTCGAGTATTTGGAATGATCAATACGGCGCCTGGATTTGTTCAGACCCCTCTGGTGATTAACGGTTTTTCGGATCTTATTCTTGAGGTTTTTGGAGACGAAGTTGGTGATCATAGCCGGTCAGCGGTAGGTATGGCAGAGCTTCCTTTTGGAGCGCCCGTTGAAATCGAAGCTGAGGTAGAAATCTCCAGCTGAGAATTCCGATAACAAGCGCATGCAGTCGGACAAACCACTCAGCACTTCGAGCAAGGATTCTCCAGAGCAGACGCTCGCGTGAGTTTCACAGGCTTCAGTCTTCGGCCATAAGCTGTCTCCCAGTACTATTTTTGATTGATATCAAGTTAATGCCCTCATCAGACTAGCAAAATAGAGCACCTGGGAAGATATTTCTTCTGTATTAGCTGTGTCATGTCTATGCATTCAAATTTGGAAGAGCAAGAAAACTCTCAGATAAAAGTTTGGGATATTGGTGTTCGCATATTTCACTGGTCATTGGTGTTGTTTTATACATTTGCCTACATCAGTGAGGATATTGAACTTATCCATGTATATGCTGGTTATGTTGTGCTGGGATTAATTTTATTTCGTGTGTTGTGGGGGCTGATAGGTACTAAATATGCACGATTCAACAATTTCATATATGGCAAGAAAGTCGCCCTCGCTTATTTCAAATCTTTATTTACAAAGAAACCAAAGCATTATATCGGGCACAATCCAATAGCAGGCTGGATGATACTAGCATTGCTCATAACCATATTCCTGGTTTGCTGGACCGGGCTGCTACTGTATGCAGATGACGGTAATGGCCCGCTGGCCGGGGTTAACGTTGAACTAATTTCAGGGGTTTATGCTGATGATGACGGGGAACAATCGGAAAGCATTTGGGAAGAGATACATGAAGGTCTAGCCAGCCTGACCTTATTGT
>JBATHL010000621.1:0-7998 GCA_049666745.1 Gammaproteobacteria bacterium | reverse complement strand
GTGTTGTAGTAACTGGGCTCGGATTGTTGACTCCGGTAGGAAACACAGTCGATGAGTCCTGGAAAAACATCGTTTCCGGGAAAAGCGGTATAGCGCCCATCACAGCGTTTGACGCGAGTGATTTTACAACCCGGATTTCAGGTTCGGTCAAGGACTTTGACCCTACAGATTATCTATCCTTCAAGGAAGTGAAAAAAATGGATACCTTTATCCATTTCGGTATTGCCGCGGGTGTTCAGGCACTGGATGATTCCGGTTTCGAAGTCACCGAGGCAAATGCCGAACGCATCGGTGTCGCGATAGGTTCCGGGATCGGCGGTCTACCGACGATAGAAAAAAATCGTGATGCCTACGTCGCTGGCGGTCCACGAAAAATTTCACCATTCTTCGTGCCGAGCTCGATCATCAACATGGTGTCAGGTAATCTGTCGATCATGCGTGGCCTGAAAGGTCCAAATATTTCTATCGTCAGTGCCTGTACTACCGGTGCGCATAATATCGGTGATGCGGCACGCATGATTTCTTACGGCGACGCGGATGTGATGGTCGCCGGTGGTTCTGAAATGGCAACTTCGGCGCTGGGCGTTGGTGGTTTCGCCGCGGCCAGGGCATTGTCTACGCGAAATGATGATCCAGAAGCGGCCAGTCGCCCCTGGGATCTGGATCGTGACGGCTTCGTCCTTGGCGATGGCGCCGGTGTTGTAGTACTCGAAGAGTACGAAATGGCAAGGCAACGCGGTGCCAACATATATTGTGAGCTGGTTGGTTATGGTATGAGTGGTGACGCCTATCATATGACCGCACCTTCCCAGGGGGGTGAAGGCGCCGCGCGCTGCATGGTCAATGCAATGAATGATGCAGGCTTAAATGCAGAGGATATTGACTACATCAATGCGCATGGTACTTCGACCCCGGCCGGTGATATCGCTGAAACCAACGCAGTAAAGCTGGCGATGGGCGATCATGCCTATAAGCTGGTAGTCAGTTCGACCAAATCGATGACTGGACATTTACTCGGAGCTGCTGGCGGTATCGAGGCAATTTTTTCGATCCTTGCGTTACGCGACCAGGTAGTCCCGCCGACTATCAACCTTGACAACCAGGATCCGGAATGTGATCTGGACTATGTTGCAAACACGGCTCGGGAGATGAAACTGTCGGCAACGATGTCTAATTCTTTCGGATTTGGCGGAACCAACGGCACCTGTGTGTTCAAATTAGTTTAGTCGATCCGGTCGATGTACCGTGATATCTGCCACAAACCCGATGTCGTACCGGACCTGCTAGCGGTTCGCAGCAGCGAACCTGACGTCTATCCATATCTGTTCGCCTCGAAATTCAGCGGCAGTCAAAACTCCCGCCACTGGATATGGATGGCTAGTTTTCAGGGTATAGTTACGCAAACCGGAAGCGAAAATAATCCCCTGCAGATGATCGATATCAGTCCATGCCAGCGAGTGCCCGTCGATTGCGGCAGGGCTTTGATGGCGGCGCTTAATCGAACTGCATCTATCGATTGACAGAATCAGCATGACAAAATTTATCAAGAAATTGTTTGTCTGGAGTATTCTGGCCGCGATACTGGTCGTCGCGATTCTGGTTTATCAATTGCTGCGATTTCAACACGGCAGCGTCGCTTTGCCACAACAACCAACCGTTTTCCTGATAAGGTCGGGCAGCAATATCAAATCGATTGCACAGGATTTGAGCATGCAAAAGATAATTAATGATCCCTGGCTGTTTATTCTGCTGGCAAAAGTCAAAGGTGTAGAAACCAGGGTTCGAGCTGGCGAGTATCAAATCGAAACAGGAATGACGGCCGACGAGTTACTCGAAAAGTTTATCCAGGGCAGTGCGCTTCAATACAGCTTTACGGTTATCGAAGGCTGGTCCTTTCGTCAGATGCTCGCTGCGATCGCTGAAGACCCTGTCATCGAGCATACCCTGGAGGGTAAAAGCAACCAGGAAATCATGACCCTGGTCGGTTATCCTGAACAGCACCCCGAAGGCATGTTTTTCCCCGACACCTATCGTTTCCCAAAGGGTACCAGCGATGTTGATTTCCTGCGGCGCGCTTACCAGGTCATGCAAAAACATTTGACTCGCGAATGGAATCAGCGTGATAGCGATTTACCCCTGGAGTCCAGTTATGAGGCCCTGATCCTGGCTTCGATAATCGAGAAGGAAACCGGCGCCGGTTTCGAGCGCCCCCTGATCAGCGGCGTTTTCATTCAACGTCTGAAAAAAAATATGCGCCTGCAAACAGATCCGACGATCATCTATGGCCTTGGCGAAAAATTTGATGGCGACATACGTTTTCGGGATTTAAAGAAAGACACCCCTTATAATACCTACCTGCATGCCGGGTTGACGCCAACACCCATAGCGCTGCCCGGGCTGGAAGCCATTCACGCGGCCTTGCATCCGGCAAAAACAGAGGCCCTGTATTTTGTTTCCAAGGGTGACGGTACGCATCATTTTTCAGCAACGCTGGACGAACACAATACCGCAGTTAGGCGATACCAGTTAAACAGGGCTAAATAGATCGTGAACCACGAATCCAGTCAGAATCGCATGATAGTTATCGACGGTGTCGATGGTTCCGGCAAGGGTGTGCAAACACGCAGGTTGTTACAGTCGCTGGTCGACGCCGGTCAACAGGCAATACTGACACGCGAACCCGGGGGTTCGCCCGCAGCCGAGGATATCCGCGCACTGCTGGTAACAGGTGAGCCCGAAAAATGGGATAGCATGACCGAGTTGCTGTTAATGTATGCAGCACGACGTTCACATTTACGTGACACCATCTGGCCTCAACTGGCACTCGGAAAATGGGTCATCAGCGATCGTTTTGCCGATTCAAGTCGAGCTTTTCAGGGTATTGCAGGTGATCTGGGGCTAGACACCGTTGAACAGATTCACCAAACGGTGGTCGGTGACTTCAAACCGGAACTCGTGTTGATTCTTGATGTTCCGGAATCAATCGCATTGGCCAGAGCCAGGGATCGTGGCGACAACGAAGACCGCTTTGAAAAGAAGGGGACCAGCTATCATGCCAGGGTGCGTAACGCGTTTTTACAGATCGCCACGAGCAATCAACAGCAATACCAGGTCATCGACGCCAATCAAAGCATGGATCAGGTCAGCGAAGAAATAATCGCCGTTATCAATGATCGATTTGGGCTCGGCTTGAAAGCTAATTGCCAGATCCGATAATGGATGACATCAAGCCCCAATTCCTGCCCTGGCAAGCCGAGATCCTGCAGCGTTCGCTAAGTCTCCAGCAACAGCAACATTTACCTCACGCGGTGTTGATTGATACCTCCAGCGAGCAGGATATCAGCGGCTTTGCCCGCTATCTGTCGATGCTGTTACTGTGTGACAACCCATCTGATCTGTCTGTTTGCGGAGTTTGCGGAGCCTGCAGGATGATGCAGGCAGGCACTTATGCCGATTTTAACCTGGTGACTTTAGAGCATAATGAAAAAACAAAAAAACCTAATAAAAACATAAATATAGAGCAAATACGTAAACTAATACATGAAGTTTATTTAACCCGCCAATACGATCGCATGAAGATCGCCCTGATCTATCCTGCGGAAGCCATGAACAAGCCCAGTGCGAATGCGTTGTTAAAAACCCTCGAAGAACCAGCAGCGCAAGTGTTAATCATGTTAGTCACCCATAATCAGGGGCGTATCCCGGTTACGCTGCGCAGTCGCTGCCAATCCTGGAGCATCAATCCGCCCACGCGGGAACAGGCGTTAAGCTGGTTGCGCGAGCAGGGTGTCGAAGATGCGACAGCTACCAGCTACCTTCAATATGCCGATGGTGATCCTGTACTTGCGCTGGAACTGAAGCAAAATGACTACGCCGCGCGGGTCGCGCAGTTCAAATCCCGCTTCAGCCAGTTTTTACGGGGTGAACTCAGTGTTAGCGACCTTTGTCGGGGATTGCTAACGTCTGAAACGACCGTTATCCGACGCCTGATAAACATGTCGCTCAATGCATATTGTTACCAGAGTAGCGGGGTTGACGCCGATGCGGGGAGCCGGCCCGGGGCCGACCGGCGCAGCGCACAGGCGTTACTGGATTTGCGACTACGCGCACAGTATCAGCTGCGCGTTGAAGAAAATAACCTCGATCTCCAACTTCAGCTCGAAGACGTGCTAATATCATTAAAACAAATTCTTTCTCGGAGATTGATCTAATGGGCGCACCGGGTAGCCAGGGCATACTTTCACTCAACATCAAGGACAAGAGCGCGCTTTACGCGGCCTATATGCCTTATGTTAAAAATGGTGGTCTATTTATTCCTACCAACAAGCAATATGCACTCGGTGACGAAGTGTTCATGCTACTGAGCCTGATGGATGACAAGGATCGTTTGCCGGTCGCTGGTAAAATCATCTGGGTCACCCCGCAAGGCGCGCAGAGCAACAAGGCTGCCGGAATAGGGGTACAGTTCAGCGCCCAGGATAATGGCACCACGCGCAACAAGATCGAAGGCTTCCTCGCCGGTGCCCTGCAGGCAGATCGCCCAACCCACACGATGTAAAAACACCTTTTTTAGCTACCTTTTCCCGCAATATCCGCGTCAGGGCCGTGCTCGAACCTCATTTATACACACATACACTCCGGTTCTGCGCGCGCCCCTCCGGTGCGCCGGACCGCCTTGATCTTGCGAAAAAGATAGCTAAGAAATTGTATTTTTGAAGAATGTTTTTTGATTCTCACTGTCATCTGGATCGAATCGATCTCGATGCATTCAACGATGATTTCGATGAGTTGCTGAGCAGCATAGCGCAGGCCGGGGTTACGCGCATGCTCTGCATCGGGGTTAACCTCGAATCCTTCGACGCGATGCACCAGCGCATCCAGCCTTACCAACACATTTTCTGCACCGCTGGTGTACATCCCGATTACGCGGATGTGCAGGAACCGACTGTCGACCAGCTATGCGAACTCGCCACACGCGACAAGGTAGTCGCCATTGGCGAAACCGGGCTCGATTATTTTCATCAATCCGGCGATCTCGACTGGCAGCGTGAGCGCTTTACAACCCACATAGAGGCGGCTCGCGAATGTGGATTACCGCTGGTAATTCATACCCGCGAGGCCCGCGAAGACACCCTGAAACTGCTGCGCAAGCACCAGGCCCGGACAGTCGGGGGAGTGCTGCACTGTTTTACCGAAGACTGGGAAATGGCGCGCGCTGCTATAGACCTCGGCTTTTACATTTCCATATCCGGCATCGTTACTTTTCACCAGGCACAGAACGTACGCGATATGGCGCAACAAATCCCGCTGCAGCGCCTGCTGATCGAAACTGATGCACCCTGGCTTTCGCCTGCACCTCATCGCGGCAAGACCAATCACCCGGGCCGGGTAAAACTGGTCGCTGAAAAACTGGCTGAAATTCGTGGCGAATCGCTTGCTAGCCTTGCGCGCGCAACCTTTGACAACGCAAACAAACTGTTTGGCCTCGACTAACACCTCGGGCAAAGAACCCGGATTGGCCATCGAACGGGCGGCCCGGTTTATGCTGGACAGGCCCGGCAACCCCGAGCAGGGCTGGAAATTCGACAACAGGGCGTTTATGCTGGCCGCGTAACCTTAGCCATCGACTGGTTGATTTATCCTGTGATAGCAGGTTTTCAACCTGAAAAAATGCCGGGATATGCCTGAAGCCGAAATCAATCAACTGCGCGAAAAAGTCCTGGTTCTGCGCAATTTCATGAACTCCCGTATTCTCGGCCAGGACCGCCTGATTTCGAGAATGTTGGTAGCGTTACTTGCGGATGGACACATACTGGTTGAAGGCCCGCCCGGACTCGCCAAGACAAGGGCGGTTAAGACCCTTGCCAGTGGCCTCGAAGGCGACTTCCAGCGTATCCAGTTTACCCCCGATCTGCTACCTGCCGATCTGACCGGAACCGACATCTATCGGCCCCATGACAGCAGTTTTAATTTTCAACCGGGTCCATTGTTCCATCACGTCATTGTCGCCGATGAAATCAACCGCGCACCGGCCAAGGTACAATCGGCACTGCTGGAATCGATGGAGGAAAGACAGATAACAGTCGGTAAAACGACCTATCCATTACCCGGTTTGTACTTTGTGATGGCGACTCAGAATACAATCGAGCAGGAAGGCACTTACCCGTTACCCGAATCCCAGCTCGACCGGTTTTTGCTGAAAGTTACCATTGACTACCCCCGTGTCGACTCCGAGGTTCAGATCATGCAGCAGGTGCGACGCGAAGCCCAGCAAGACCAGGCAGCTCTCGGCATTCCCGCTATGTTGCCAATCG
Source organism: Gammaproteobacteria bacterium (assembly GCA_049666745.1). Taxonomy (GTDB): domain Bacteria; phylum Pseudomonadota; class Gammaproteobacteria. Next base: position 1,684 of record JBATHL010000621.1, on the reverse strand, counting down.
CACAACAGGTCATCATTGATGCTCGCCAGCAAATTCTCGACATATACATGGCGCAGCCAGTCGAGCAGTACATCGCGCAACTGGTCGACGCCAGCAGGAGTCCCCAGCCGTATTCAGCTACCCTGGCTGGCTGGATACAGTATGGCGCCAGTCCGCGCGCCAGCCTGGCCTTTGATCGCTGTTGCCGTGCATTGGCCTGGCTGGAAGGCAGGGACTATGTATCACCGGAAGATGTGCAAAAACTGGCGCACGAGATTATGCGTCATCGGATTCTGCTTACCTATCAGGCCGAAGCGGATGGCATATCCGTCGAACAGGTCATCGATGAATTGCTGGCAAAAGTACCCACCGCCTGAGCATGAACGCCGATGCTGACAATGTTTCCGGAATCAGCATCGAGGTTGAGGATTTAGTCAGGGTACGCGGGCTTTTATCCGGCCTGTCGTTGGCCAGTATCCGCCGCCGAGCGAGCTATCGTTCCGGCGCGCGCGAAGTACGCCTGCGTGGACGCGGGATGGAGTATGAAGAATCCCGCGCCTACGTCTATGGAGACGACGTCCGCACCATGGATTGGCGGGTCATGGCGCGAACCGGTGAAGCCCATACCAAGATTTTTGCCGAAGAGAAGGAACGCCGTTTTCTGCTCGCCATTGATTTGTCGGCGTCGATGTATTTCGGTACCCGTTACAGTTTTAAATCCTGGGCTGCGGCCCAGGTCGCCGCCCACGTCGGCTGGCTAGCCAGTTTTGCAGGCGATCGCATCGGGGGATTAATTGTGTCTCCCGAGTCTCACCATGAAGTAAGACCCGGAAAAACCAGGTCAGGTTTACTCGGCGTATTCCATCACCTGGCCCAGGCCAGCAACATCCATCTGCCAGCGGATCCATCTCGTAACCGCCTCAATTTTTTGCTGCGTGAAATTAACCGCGTGGTCAAACCGGGAGCAATTATCGCCTTGATTACAGACTTTATCGGCATCGATAACGAGTCGCTGGAATTACTATCGGCTATCGTCAGACATAACGACATCAACAGCTACTGGATCCATGACGATACGGAGATCAATGCCTGGCCGGGCGGTCATTACCAGGTGCGGGCGGATAAGCAGAAATTCGGTTTTGATTTGGCCGGGCAGGGCAGCGATACCTGGCTGAAGCAGTGGCAGCAAGAGCATCGTAGCCGCATCGAAAGCATGGCTTCGAAGTTGAATATCCCGTTAATTCCGATTTCCTGCAATGGCGACATTACAGCACAGATCACGCAAAACCTGGCCTTGAAATGACTGTCGACGAACTACTGCGGGAACTAAAGGATATTCAACCACCGGCGGCGCCCGACTGGTGGCTGATCCCACCTGTTTACGTGGTCGCTATTGGCGCAATCATCACTATTACCACGCTGTTCTGGCTGGTAATCAGGTATCGCAGGGTAAATCGCCTGGCAAGCCTGGCCGAGCAGGATTTACAGTGCATCAGATCAACCTACAAGCGCAACAATGATACCCATGAACTTTCTCTGCAGCTTGCAAAATGGCTCAAGCAGGTGGCCTTGTTGGCGTTTCCAGCACGACAACTCGAGGGTTTCACCGGCGAAGCCTGGCTGAACTTTCTCGATGAAAGCCTTGGTGACGACAGTTTCAGTAAGGGCAGAGGAAATGTTTTTGGCGGCTCAATTTACCGTAAAC
>JBATHL010000620.1:0-3979 GCA_049666745.1 Gammaproteobacteria bacterium | reverse complement strand
CGGTAAGACCCTTAACAAACAATTTCTGCATGAAAATAACCACCAGTACCGGCGGCAGCATCGCCAGCAACGTGGTCATCATGATGATGTTCCACTCGGGCGCCTGCTCGGCCGCCTCGAGCATCTGCTTAATCGCCATGACGATGGTAAACATGCTCTGATCGGTGGTAACCAGTAGCGGCCACAGGTATTTGTTCCAGCCATAGATGAAAAGAATGACAAATAGCGCGGCAATATTGGTGCGCGACATGGGCAGTAAAATATCGAAGAAGAAACGCATCGGCCCCGCACCGTCGATACGCGCCGCCTCCAGTAATTCATCGGGGATGGTGAGGAAGGTCTGGCGGAACATGAATGTAGCCGTCGCCGATGCGATCAGCGGAATGCTCAAGCCCCAGTAAGTGTTCAGCATGTTCAGGTTTGCCACTACTTCGAAGGTTGGAATGATCCTGACTTCCACCGGTAGCATCAGGGTAATAAAAATCATCCAGAAGAAGCCCATGCGAAAAGGAAAGCGGAAATAAACGATGGCAAAGGCCGAAAGTAACGAGATCGCAATTTTGCCGACCGAAATCATCATCGCCATCACCATGCTGTTGAACAGCATCATGCTCACGCCCTGGTTAGCCCCGCCACCAATCCCCTGGTTCATGGCCTGCACAAAATTTTCAAAAAACTGATCACCCGGTAACAGCGGCAATGGAACCTGCGTCATACGCAAGGCGTCGTGAGTGGAGGCGACAAAAGTAATCCAGATCGGGAAGGCAATGACTGCAATACCCAGAATAAGCACGCAATGTGAGGCTATCGTTACCGCGGGCCGGTTTTCGATCATGAGTATTCGACCTTTTTCTCGACATAGCGAAACTGAACCACCGTAAGGCTGATGACGATCACCATCAATATTACCGATTGTGCCGCCGAACCACCGAGGTCAAGGCCGACAAAACCGTCGTTATATACCTTGTAAACCAGAATTTCGGTTGCCTTTGCCGGACCGCCCTGGGTGATGGCGTGGATAATGCCGAAGGTCTCGAAAAACGCATACACGATGTTTACCACCATCAGGAAGAAGGTCGTCGGCGAAATCAGTGGCAAGATGATTGTCCAGAATCGACGTATCGGTCCGGCACCGTCTATCGCTGCTGCCTCTATCAGCGATTTCGGGATCGACTGCATTGCCGCAAGAAAAAACAGGAAGTTGTAAGCGACCTGCTTCCAGGCGGCAGCAATGACAACCAGGGTCATGGCTTCGCCGCCGTTAAGTTTATGGTTCCATTCGTAGCCCATCGCCGACAACCCGTAAGCCAGAATACCCAGGGTTGGATCGAGCATGAACACCCACAGGGCTCCGGCAACAACCGGGGCCACGGCATAGGGCCAGATTAGCAAAGTGCGATAGGCCATCGCTCCTTTGACAACCCGATCAGCCATCGCGGCGAGCACCAGTGAAAAGCCCATCGAAAGTCCCGCGACCAGAACCGAGAAGAATACGGTGCGCTTGAATGCCCCGAGGTAGTGTTCGTCCTCGAACAGGACTTCAAAATTCTCGAACCAGACGAATTCGGTGCTAAGGCCAAAGGCATCCTGAATCAACAGCGACTGGTAAAGTGCGTGTGCGGCCGGCCAGATAAAAAACACGAGGGTAACCAGTATTTGCGGGGCGACCAGCAAATAAGGCAAATAAGATGGGCCGAAATGAACCTTTTTAAGCATCCACTATCCTCTTACCATAAGCGACCGCAGTCACCCCGTATAAGCTGAAACGGAGTGACTGCAATCAAAGTAGAGAACTGTTAGTTGGCGCGTTCGAATTTACGCAGCAGCTTGTTGCCACGTGAAACCGCGTCATCGAGACCTTGCGAGGCGGTTTTGCTGCCATTCCAGATCGCTTCCATTTCTTCGTTGATAACATCGCGTACCTGCACAAAATTACCAAAGCGAACTCCCCGCGAATTTGCGGTCGGCTGGTTCAGGCTAAGCTGTTTGATCGCGGTATCGGTACCCGGGTTGGCATCGTAAAAACCCTGCTTCCTGGACAGTTCATAGGCCGGTGTAGTGATCGGAACATACCCGGTTTCCTGATGCCACCAGGCCTGTACTTCCGGAGAAGACAGATAGGTCATGAATTTTGCCACACCCTTGTACTGGCTTTTTTCGTGTCCCTTGAGTACCCAGAGCGTTGCCCCGCCAATGATCGAGTTCTGTGGCTTACTCACCACATCGGTATCCAGCGGCAGCATGGTCTGGCCGAAATCGAACTTGGCCTGCTTCTTGATCGAACCGTAATAGGCCGACGAATTCATCCACATGCCACATTCATCATTGGTATACATCGACAGGCTGTCGCCACGTCGACCGCCGTAGGTGAACAGCTTGTCTTTAGACCAGTCCGCGATGCTTGCAATTCGCGCTTTGACCTGGTCATTGTTAAAGCTGAAGCTGGTATCGGTACCGGCAAACCCATTCTCTTTGCTGCCCATCGCCAGATCATGCCAGGCGCTGTAATTCTCGATCATTACCCAGGATTGCCAACCGAAAGAAAAACCGCATTTGTATCCCGCTGCCACCAGTTTTTCCGAGGCCGTTTTCATATCCTGCCAGGTTTTCGGAGGCGCCGAGATACCAGCCTTTTTAAAGGCGTCCCGGTTGTACCACAGTACCGGGGTCGAGCTGTTGAACGGCATCGACAGCAGCTCCCCTTTCGGGGTCTGGTAGTAACTGATAACTGCCGGCAGATAAATCGACTTGTCAAACGGTTCGCCGGCTTCCTTCATCATCTGCTCCACCGGATAAACAGCGCCTTTGGCCGCCATCATGGTAGCCGTTCCAACCTCAAACACCTGCACTATGTGAGGTTGCTCCTTGGCCCGAAACGCGGCAATAGCGGCAGTCATGGTCTCGGTATAATTGCCCTTGTAGCTGGGTACTACCTTGTATTCAGACTGGGTGGCGTTAAAGTCTGTAGCGATCTTATTTACCCGCTCGCCGTTGACACCACCCATCGCATGCCACCATTGCACTTCGACAGCGGCCAGCGCCGATACCGAATAGCTGGCGACGGCAAAGGCCGTAACCGTGCCCAGAATTATCTTTCTTATCATCATAATAACCTCCAGTTAGTTTGAGACGTGTCCCGGTATATTTTTATTGTGCTCTCACCCGCTCAGGTGTGGCCGAAAGAGAGCATCGCATCGGCGACCTTGACAAAGCCGGCGATATTGGCTCCGGCGAGGTAGTCGACATGACCATCACGTTCGCCGAATTCTACACAGCTTTCGTGGATATTGCTCATCGTGTCCTTGAGTAACTTTTCCAGTTCGTCTTCGGTCCAGGCGATACGCGCGCTGTTCTGACTCATCTCCAGTCCGGACACGGCTACGCCCCCGGCGTTAGCCGCCTTGCTCGGTGCGTACAGTATCCTGGCTTGCTGGAAAGCCTCGATACCGGCGAGTTCAGTCGGCATATTGGCGCCTTCCGAAACCCCGATACACCCGTTCTTCAGCAATGTACGGGCTTCTTCCTCATTGATTTCATTTTGCGTCGCGCAGGGCAGCGCTATTTCACAGGGCACCTGCCAGGGTCTGCCCTCGTGAAAACTGGCCGAGCCGAATTCGTCCGCGTACTCACTGATGCGGCCTCGACGCACCTGCTTGAGATCGATCAGGTAAGCCAGTTTTTCTTCGTCGATGCCATCAGGGTCATGCACGAATCCGGAAGAATCTGACAATGTGACCACCTTGCCGCCGAGGTGATTCACCTTCTGCACGGCATAGGTAGCGACGTTGCCGGAACCGGATACACAGACCGTCTTGCCCTCGAAGTCATCACCATTCCTTGCCAGCATGTTTTCCATGAAATACACGGTGCCATAGCCGGTGGCTTCGGTGCGAATCTTGCTACCGCCGAATTCCATGCCTTTGCCCGTGAGCACCCCGACAAAACGGTTTTCGATGCGCTTGTACTGACCGAACAGGTA
>JBATHL010000619.1:0-6627 GCA_049666745.1 Gammaproteobacteria bacterium | reverse complement strand
CCTGCGGCAACCTCGTCGCTGGCAGGTTCGACTTCAGCGTGCGTTACGATCCCGTCATCAACCTCGGGTTCAACCTCGACCTCTACTATCGGCTCGACCTCTGGCTCAACAATCGCTATCGGCGCGGGTTCAATCGCGACTATCTCTGCACCGGTCTCGACTATTCGGGATTGATTACCCAGGTAAAACCAGCCAGCCCCAATCGCGAGCACGAATAAAACCAGAACCGTAACCGTAATCCTGATGCCCTGGCGCATCGAACCGGTTTTAGCCATCGACGACGACCCGATCTGGGCACCGTCACGCTCGAGGATTTCGATTATCTTGCCTACTGCACCCCTGGTAGCGGCAAGTTGCTTGCGTACTGCTGCCGGAATCGAAAGCTTGCCCATGGGATGGTCGGGGAAAAGATAAAAACCGACAAAGGCATTCACTTCGTCGGCATTGAATGGCATTTGCTGGAAACTCTGCACAGTGACCTGGTATTGCTGCGACAGTTGCCGCAGTTCATTAAAGCCCTCGGTACTGCTGGCAATGATCAGATTGAGCCGCTTGTCGACACCATCGGTCGACCAGCTCAGAAATAACTGGTGACGGGCTTTCTTGAGCGACATTTCGAAATGGTCGGCGATAATAATGTCACCCTGTTGTGCATTCGCAAAGACTGTTTCAATCTCCCTGGCATGATCGTGCATGCTGTCGACGCTGTCGTTATCCTTGTTTAAATCGAGCCAGTGGATGCGACGGTCTGCAATCCGGTTTTGACTCAATTCCAGCAATAAACGCGTCTTACCGACGGCGCTTTCGCCGTAGAGCAAAAACAGTGCCGCACCCGCTTTTAATTCGCGCGTGAAATCTTCCATCAGGTTTGCGCTCTGACGGGTGAGAAAGAATGGGCTGGTCACGATCTTTATTATACTATTTGTTCAAGCAAAATGACTGCTGTCGTTTATACTGCTTAGCAGAACACGATTCAAATTTTAATTCGATACGCGGAGCTTTTTTGTCCCTGGATAACTACGATTACGACGACCTGGTGGCGATACAGGAGATTATCCGTAGCGCATCCGCGAGCAGTCTCGCAATTTACTATGAGCGATCCACCGCCGATTACAAGTCCGACGGCTCAATTGTCACCGAGGCCGACCTGGCGATGCAACAGGCGCTGACGACGGCGCTCGCCGAACGTTACCCCACTGTGGCTATGCTCGGTGAAGAAGTGAGCGAAGCGATACAGCTCGAAGTCATCGACAGCAGCGACGACTATTGGTGTCTCGACCCGGTTGACGGCACTACCAATTTTCATGCCACCGTGCCGTTGTTCTCGGTATCGCTGGGCCTTATCAGCGAGGGGGAAGTCAAACTCGGCATCGTCTATGACCCCAACCGTGACGAGTTTTTCGGCGCCATCAAGGACCAGGGATTCTGGATTAACGGCGCGCGGGTGGTTCGTCCCGATCAACCCCACGGGCTGGGCAGCTGTATTGCTTTCATCGATTTTAAACGGCTGAGCGATGCAATCAGCACCAGCCTGGTGCTCGACACCCCGTACAAATCCCAGCGTAATATCGGTACCTGCGCGCTGGAGTGGGCCTGGCTTGCGGCCGGTCGCGTCAACTTGCTGCTGCATGGCCGTGAACGCATCTGGGATTATTCCGCTGGCGTGTTACTGGCCCGGGAAGCCGGCGGTCGATGCGAAACTTTTGACGCCGAACCGGTTTTCAAACAGACGCTGGTGCCGCGTTCGGTAATCGCAGCGAGCACCCCCGAACTCTTCGAGCTATGGGCTACCAGGATACGGGCAGTCATTTAAGCAGGCTGTGCTGCCGAATTCTGCTCCTGCTGCTGGTGCTCACGGCACCCGCGGTAACTGCCGAGCCACTACGCATACTCAGCCAGAACATGAATCGTCTGTTCGATGATATCGACGACGGTAACAACGAGAAAATTCTATCCCGGGGTCGTTTTCAACAGCGTGTCAAAAGCGCAGCAGGAAAATTCGGTGACGACTTCAGGCTACCGCATATCATCGCGCTACAGGAAGTCGAGAACCTCAACGTGTTGCGGCAAATCGCTGCAGAAATCAGCTGGCGCTACAGTGCAGACTATCGCCCGGTATTACTCCCCGGGCAGGATGTATCCGGCATCAACCTCGCCTTCCTGATACGACACGAGGTCGAAATCAAAAAGGTCGAACAACTGTTTCGCAATGCAGCGTTTAACCTGACCGGCAATCCGCTATTTTCGCGTCCGCCGTTGTACCTCGAAGCCTGCATTATCGAAAAATGTATTTCGCTGCTCAATGTACACCTGCGTTCGATGCGGGGCATCAATAGCGACCGCGACGGCAAACGCGTGACCGGCAAACGTCTGCGCCAGGCTGAAACCATCGCTGCCTGGAGTAACGAATTTCAGCGCTCGCGGGCGGGAGAATCACTACTGTTACTCGGGGATTTCAATGCACTCACCCCGACCGACAAGCATGTCGATGTCGCCGGTATCATCCGCGGTAATCCGGATAACGCGGCTGCAGGATTGCACGGACGCGACCTGGTAGATCCCGACCTGGTCGATATTAGCCGACTGATCAGGCCGGCAAAGCGTTACTCGTTTATCTTCCGGCGTAAACGGCAGCAACTCGACTACATGTTTATCAATCAGTCATTTGCCGCCGAGGTTAAAGCCATAGACTTCAGCCGCATCGACTACCATTTCTCCGATCACGCCGGTCTGCTCGCATGGTTCGAATGGTAAGCGTGGTCATTGCTGGCTGTGTGCCAGCGCGAGATATTCCTGCGACTGCATTTCGATCAAGCGGCTTGCGGTCCGCTCGAACTCGAAACTGAGCCGCTTACCGAGATAGAGCTGATCGGGGCTGACCGCGGCACTGCAGATCAATTTGACATGGTGGTCGTATAACACATCGATAAGTAGCACGAAACGTCGTGCCACATCGTCGTCGATGCCGTCCATTTGGCGGATTTCGGTCAGGATCAGGGTATTGAAGAACCGCGCCAGTTCGAGGTAATCGTTTTGGCTGCGCGTGGTTTCACAAAGCTCAGCAAAGCTGAACCAGACCGTATCCTCGGCGCAATATTGATGCGCGAGGGCGCGCCCGTTGATACTCAATTCCGCCTGCTCAGCCTGCACCGGCGCAACGTGCAGTGACAGGTAATCGCGAATCGCGGCTTCGGTTTCACTATCGTGTGGTACTGAATACAGGTCGGTTTGCTGCAGGAAGCGCAATCGATAATCCAGCTGCCCATCGAGGTTGACGACCTCGCAGTGGCGGCCGAGCAGCTCGATTGCCGGCACAAAGCGGGCACGCTGCAGGCCATCATGGTAGAGCCTGTCCGGCGCTGCGTTTGACGTCGTCACCAGCACTACGCCCTCGGCAAACAACGTTTCCAGCAACCCCGCCATGATCATCGCGTCGCCAATATCGATAATCACAAATTCGTCCAGGCATAACACCTGGACCCGGGACGCGATATCCTGCGCGACCCGTTGCAGCGGATTCTCAATGTTGCCGTGTTGCTTCAATGACGCGTGAACGCGGTTCATGAAACTATGAAAGTGCATGCGTTCACTGGTAATTTGAGTGGGTAGCGACTGGTAAAACAAGTCCATCAGCATGGTCTTGCCGCGACCGACACCCCCCCAGAAATACAGCCCGGTTATGCCTGGCCATTTACTCCGCCGTGAAAATAGCCCCTGCCACCAATGCCCGGGTTGCGCGTCGACAACACGCTCGAACAGGTCATCGAGTAACGCAATCGAATGCTGTTGCGCCGCATCGACGACAAATCCGGGTTGTTCCATCAATAGCTGGTAATTTTGCGTCGGCTTCATGGCTTCACCGGGTAACCGGCAGAGCTATTATTCAGACCGGCAAGACAGTTGGTTTGCATAGCATGATGCAAATAAATATATCTGTTTTTCAACATCTTAACGTGTATTTTTAATGTTCTTTGCTAGTATAAGGAAAGGTGCGGCCCGATCTATTGAATAAAATATCAATCAGGATATACTTTTTCAGTAGAGTAAATGGCCGAAATGAATTGATTTTAAAGCTTTTTCAAATCATATCAGCTTAATAAAACAGGAACTAACGACGTATCTATAGTAATGGCAGTAGATAATCGAGTCATCAACCCCGCGCTGGCGCAACAACTTTTCCGCAAAAGCGAAATGCTCAAGCGCAAGCGCTCCGGTGAGCCCGCGGCAATCGAATCCTTTCCGCGGGTGGTGAAAACGATCACGGGTCTATGGCGTTATTCGGAAGGTAAAAGCTACCTCGAAGAATTGATCATGGTCGAAGGCGGCAGACGCCGTGCCGGGTTTCCAGTCGAAGCCCAGGATGAATTGATGTTTTTGTATCAGCTGCTGCTGGATCAGCATCGCATCCTGAACCTGCGTGGGCAAAAAATTACCGCGAAAAGGCCGCCCGGCACCAAGTTCACGATGGGCAACAGGGACTGACAATCCCCCATCTCCGCAGTATCTAGCCACCGCTGGATCCCGCGATCAAGTCGCGGGATGACAATATCGGTGATAGTGGCGGCTTATAGAGGAGCAGTACCCGCTGTCATAACCACGGCTTCGCCATGAACCCCACCTCTTATACTGTCATACCGCGGCTCGACCGCGGTATCCAGCGCCTTCGCGGGTCTCTGGAACCCGTCGAAAGGACCCATCGACTCAAGCCGTGGGATGATATTGATGGGATGACTAGAGCTCTTTGCCGGCCCGCCATTCCTTGAAGCGGATTACGCTGCGCGCGCCGAGAGTCATCATTGGTTCCGGATACAGTCGCTGCGGCGGCTCCTGCGGACGATAATCAGGCACCAGGCTTGAAGCGCTGTTCTCACTGGCCATTTCCGCGGCCACGACGCCCGCGATCGTGCCGCGCGTGGTGCCCAGACCATTCTGACAACAGGCACTGAATAATCCCGTTTCGAGTTCGGCCAGAGCCCAGACATCATTGCGGCTGAGGCATAGCCTTCCGGACCAGCAATATTCCATTTCGACCTGTTTCAGCATCGGGAATCGCGCGTAGAACGTGCGCTCGTGATCGCGCGCGATACTCTGCAGGCGATCATCCGGCAAGCGCAACGAGGCTTCGTAGGTACAACGGTTGCGAATCACCAGGCGCGGCCCGCCGCTGCCATCGATTCGACGCACTGTCGAGCCGATCGGGTCGGACGGTGTAAATCCCCAGCGCGCAATGCCACCAAGTGCATCGACTTCGGCTCCGCTGAGTTCGCGCGTCATCGAGGCATAGAGGTTTATATGCATCAACCGATGTCGATAAAATCCAAAGCTTTCGATCAACCCGTTGACCGCAAGAATTACCCGGTTGGCAGTCACCGATCCGGTTGCAGTTTGCGCTATCCAGCGTTCGCCTTTACGGGATAACGCCTGTAACGCCGAGTTTTCATACAATCGGCAACCCGACTGTTCGACCAGTGCATCGGCAAAGCTGCGTATGTACAACGCGGGTTGCAATACCGCCGTCCCTGGCGTGTGCAGTCCCCCGCGGTAGTAATCACTGCCGCAGATAGCCTGCATCGCGCGGGCGTCGAGTAACTCGTAAGGCTCCCCCAGTGCATCGAGATGACGCGCATAGTTCGTATTGTGCTCACTGCCGATGCGGCAGGCGGCGACGTTGGTTTTGCCGCAGGGATCGAATGCTTCGTCCGGGAAATCGAAGTCCTGTGCAGCTTGCGCCGCAAACGCGATAGCCGCACGATTCATTCTTATATTGCGCAAATCCTGCGAGTCTTCACCGCCGTAGCTACCGCTCGCAAGCGCATGCGGCAAATCGATCATGAACCCGGAATTACGCCCGGCAGGGCCGGCAGCAACCTGCCCGGCTTCGAGTATGACGACACTTGCCTGCGGCTCGAGCTGGTTCAGGCGACGCGCGGCGGACAAGCCGGCAAAACCGGCGCCGACCACGAGATAATCGCAGTCGATATCCTGTGTCAGCGCAGCTTGTGCCTGGCGCGGCGAAAGGACAGCGTTCCAGCCACTCGCGCCGAGATCGGCCGGTTTGCTATCAACACGAATCATCGGAGCGGCTAATCCACCGCTTCGCCGGCGTTACGATCACTCAGGTCAATCCAGATGGTTTTCAGTTCGGTGTACTGATCATGCGCATGCAGTGAGTTGTCACGCCCGCCGAAGCCGGATTGCTTGTAGCCGCCGAACGGGGTGGTGATATCACCTTCGCCGTAACAGTTGACCGTCACCGTACCGGCCCTGATTTCACGCGCTGCGCGCAGTGCCTGCTTGCCATTGGCGCTGAATACACTGGCGGCAAGCCCGTAATCGGTATCATTAGCAATCGCGATTGCTTCATCGGTTGAACGTACCGTAATCACCGCCAGCACCGGGCCGAAAACCTCTTCCCGGGCGAGCTTATCGGTGGCTTTGACCTCGTCGATAATGGTGGGCAGCACGTAGCGCCCCTGTTCGGTCTTGCCACCGATTACGATCTTGCCTTTTTTCAGGTAGCCAGAAACTTTTTTGAAGTGCTCCTTGTCGACCAACGCACCGAGATGGTGGCGCGGATCGAGCGGATCGCCGGTTTTCCAGTTGCGCGTGCGCGCGATGATCCGTTTC
>JBATHL010000618.1:0-2176 GCA_049666745.1 Gammaproteobacteria bacterium | reverse complement strand
ATTTTGACGGGTCAGGCGGCAGGGACGCCGCCTGTGGCGAGTCGAGACAGGGAAGTCGAGTCTCGCCTTGCCCGTTAAAATCGACCCTTTTTCAGGAAGCCGCAGGCCACCCGGTCAGGCGTGTGGGGCGTCACCGGTTTTCCCGTGGGATGCTATCCAAAATTCAGTCTATACGATTCGAAACAGAGTCAGTGTGTTGTTTTTTAGGCTTTTCTCGGAGCAGGGGCATTTTGTTCCGGACAGCAGCGCGCGCCGGCGGGAATGCTTACAACCTGTGACGATCTAGACCAGCTTGTCGCGCGGGGTGTCGCCGGCGAAAAATGCTTCTACATTTTCCACTACGCGCATACCCATTGCGATACGAGTCTCCTCGGTGGCACTGCCAAGATGCGGTAACAGCACCACATTCTCCATTTGCATCAATGCCGCGCTGACCGCCGGTTCCTTTTCAAACACATCGAGTCCGGCGCCGGCGATTTCACCGTTTTCGAGTGCCGTTACCAGCGCCGCCTCGTCGACCACGTCACCGCGTGCAGTGTTGATCAAAAACGCACCGGGCCGCATGGCCTTGAAGGCATCCGCGCCGATGAGGTGATAAGTGTCCTTACCACCGGGGCAATGCAGCGAAACGAAATCCGCCTGCTGAAAGACTTCTTCGGGTGATGAACACTGGGTTGCATTCAATCCGGCAATATCTTCAGCACGCGGGGGGAAGGGGTCATGAAAAATGATTTTCATGTTGAAGCCGTGCGCGGCACGCGCGGCGACAGCGCGCGCGATGCGACCCATGCCGATCAGTCCCAGGGTCTTGCCGGTTACGCTGGTGCCCATCATGTGCGTCGGGCGCCATCCGGTCCATTCGCCGTTACGCAAATGACGTTCACCTTCGCCCACCCGCCTGGCAACCGTAAGCAGTAATGTCAACGCCAGATCAGCAGTACAATCAGTGAGCACTTCCGGGGTGTTGGTGACCGTCAGACCAGCCGCCCTGGCTGCCTCGAGGTCGATATGGTTGAAGCCGACGCCATTGCTACCCAGAATTCGGGCGCGAATGTTATCGGCGCCGAGTACTTCCGCGGTGACCTTGTCGCACACGGTGGGCAATACCGCATCGGCGTTACGCAAAGCATCCTGTAGCTCGGCAACCGACATTGAGTGATCGTCGTCGTTAAGCTGGGTATCGAAACGCTCCACCAGCACCGCCTCTACTTGCGGGTGCCAGCGACGGGTTACAATTACTTTTGGTTTAGACATCGAGGCTACTCCCCAGTATTAAACAGTAAAAAAGACGCTAGATTGTAGATATCCACCGCTACTCAGTCTATCGCTAATTCGCCTTTATCGCTCTAAGGCAGCCTCTGCAACCAGTTCCGGATAAGCGAACAAGGAAGCGGCGCCCCCGGTGTGTAAGAACACAACATCATCCTCGGCACTGAAATCACCACGCTGCAACATTGCCAGCAACACGGCAAAGGTCTTACCCGAGTAAGTCGGGTCCAGCAGGATACCTTCACTTCTGGCCAGGTAGCTGATGGCCGCCACCGTGGCATCGTTGAGTAAACCATAACCCGGCGCCAGCATGCTGTCGTCACATAGAATATCTGTGTCAGGAATACTAATCTCGATACCCATTGCCTCGATCACCGATTTCAGTTTGCTGCTCACCCGTTGCAGCTGACTGTTGGCATCCCGGCGCACACAGACGCCATGCACCGGGGTAACGCAGCCACTTGCCCTGACGCCAAGCAGAAATCCGGTATGAGTCGAAGCGGAGCCCGTCGGCACGATAAAACAGACGGGTTCAATCTGTCGCTGGTTCAACTGCCCCATCAACTCCTCGGCAGCATCAACATAGCCGAGTGCCCCGTAAGGGGTGTGCGCATTTGACAGGGGGATCACATAGGCCTTGCGACCTTTCTTTGCCAGTTCTGCCGCACGCTGCTCAAGCGCCCGATCTGCGCCCGCCTCGTCTTCACCCTCCGGGTAGTAATGGATTTTCGCGCCCATCAGCTTCACCAGGAAAGGGTTGCCGGAATGATGGTATTCAGGCTGATCCCGTTCGACCCGATGTTCGAGTTGTACTTCGACATCGAGACCCATCTTGCGCGCGGCGGCCACCGTCATGCGCACATGGTTGGATTGAATTGCCCCGGTCGTCAGCAGGGTATCTGCACCC
>JBATHL010000617.1:0-4087 GCA_049666745.1 Gammaproteobacteria bacterium | reverse complement strand
TCCATACCCTGCTGCAATGCCTGCAGCAGGTAAAGTGGATTGACGTGCCCATCCTGAGGAGAATAACTCGCCCCCAGAACCTTGTTCGAAATTTGCGGAATTTGTTTTTTTAGCTGTGCATGGCTCAACATTTCATATTTAAATGATCCGTTGGTGTGCTCGCGGACCTGTTCCATTTCCTGCACGCGTTCGTCCCATTCCGCCTCATCGAGGCAAAAATGCATGCCGCCGGAACGCTGGTAATCAATCCCGAGGCCGGTTTTACTGGCAAGTTCCTCCACGAACTCCGGCCACAGATCCGCCGCCTGCCCGGTCCATTGCGCATAGGGTGCGAAATCCGCACCCTTACCCTGAACCCAGACCAGGCCGAAATTACCGCGCGAGGCACGAAATGAGCGGTCACCCCCGTCGAGCACCGCCACCTTGTATTTCTGTCCGGCGAGCCCATAGGCGATAGAAGAACCGACCAGGCCTCCCCCAACTACGATAAAGTCGTATTCCATCAGCTACTTTCCAACCAGTAACCTGTCGAGTCCAAATATACGATCCAGAAATATCATCATCGCCAGGGTGCTAAACATGCGGGCGATCAGACCGAGTCGAAGTCAGACTTTATCCCAGTTACCGGGACATACCTATCATAAATTTCACGTGGCGCACACTGAAGCACTCTGAAGGTTGAGTTAACGGGTTTAAGCGAGAGCTAAAAAGTCTTCTAAAGGGCTCCGGATACTCCGGCATTTACTTTTTCAGCTAAACTATCCTGCTAAACGGCCCAGTTCTATCAATGTCAATTAATAGCTCGGGATCACAGCCAGGCACAGCCCGATTTCAGGAGCCTTCATATCTGATGAAACTAGTTTATACACTGCTGGGCCTGATGCTGCTGACGTCGCCGCTGCAGGCAGATTCGATAACCACCATACAACTGCAGAACCGTCCAGCCGAGGAAATCATACCCGTTATCGAACCGATGCTGGGGACTGGCGACGTGATTACTGGCCGGGGCTTCAAACTGTTTCTGCGATCTTCGCCGGCAACCCTGGCCGAGGTAAAGGAGATGATCGATGTCCTTGATATCACAGCAAAAATACTGCAGATATCTGTTTTCCAGGGTAGTGACCGGGACCTCAGAGCACTAAGCATTAATGGCAATATTCAAATTGAAAGCGGCAATGCCAGTGGCAGCATCGGAACTAAAAGCAACAAAAGCGCAGGTAGTATCAGTTACGACACCGACAACACCAGTGGCAGCATCAACGCGACCGGCACCAGCGGGCGTATGCAAAACAATCCGCTACAACGGCTACGGGTCACCGCAGGTACCGAAGGCTACATTGAAACCGGAGAACAGATCCCCTATTTTTCCGGCGCCGGCTGGATCGGGTCCAGAGCGGCTGTAGGCGATATCGAGTACAGGAATGTAACGACCGGCTTTTATGTGCTCCCGCGTGTTCATGGCGACAACGTCTCTTTGCAGGTCAGCCCGTTCAAGAATTCGCTGCGTACAACGCGCGCTGGCAACATTGCAACTCAGCAGGCCAACACCACCATAACTGGACGACTCGGTGAGTGGTTACTGATCGGCGGCGCTACAGAGCAAATCACGCGTTCGCAAAGCGGTATTGGCAACTACAGTTCAACACAGAACAGAACTAATGCAGGCATCTGGATCAAAGCTGATTTGACTCAATAAACCGGCAACCTGAGACTGGCGTGCGAGCGTCTCGCCACAACTTTCAACGCAGCGATCGGCGTGCCCACGATGTCCAAAAATGATGGCCAGGCCCTGATTTGAACAGGGGGCCCCATCATTATGAGTATGGCAAGGCGAGAATTATTAACTAATAATCAATAGCTTAGCGGAGCACCCGTTGCAGAGATTGCACCACTGAGCATAACAGTGCATAACTGATTCCTACAAAACTCCTACTTTAGTTGTTTCCTCAATCCTGGAATCTGAAATCAAATTGAAACTCGGAAAAGAAAAGAATTATCCTTAGCTAAACCGTCCGTCAAGACGTGGTAAGGATGTTATGCAGAATCTCTATTTCAAAAGAGTAAGTCGGGGTGCTACGATTTGCGCTCTCGTAGTCAACGTATTTTGTGGGCAGCTATCAGCATACGCCGATAGCTCGAGCCCCCGGCTCGCGGCCTACTATGACCTTTACATGGCAATTTGCGAAGATCGTGTTTACGAATGGCGGGACGATGACATGCCGCAACAGGTCGCCACAGGAGCTCTGCAAGTCGGGGTTGGAAAATCCATGCGCTATTTGCTCACGCATAAGGGAGAGCTAGCAGCCTGGGAAGACGACCCCACACAAGCAAATCGGATCATGAATGACGTAATCTCTTTTCATGCCGGGCATTCAGGTCTTTTCGTGGTTCGCGAAGATCACAGCCTCTGGCATTTAAAAACCAGCGGGACCTGGGGCTTTGGCGAAGATATCGATAATGACCCCATTCTTATCACTGGCGACGTCCTCACCGCATCAATCGGTGACAGTGCTAACTACTATGTCACAACCAAGGGCAGGCTTTTCGTCAAAGGACGAGCGCACAGGGGCCAGTATGGCGATGGAAAACTGTCTTCTTCCAGCGAATTCGCCCACACCGCCAGCGACGTCATTCAAGTGTCTTCACACACGGGGCATGCATTAATTCTTAAGAAAAATGGCGAAGTGTGGGGTACCGGTGGAAATATTTACGGCCCCCTCAGTCATCATGGTTACGGCGATAAAGCAATTTCGTGGGGTAAAATATTTGAAGGAGCTTCCCGTATTGCTTCGGGTAGCAGCCACTCCGTTGCTATTCGCAACGATGGCAGCCTGTGGTCCTGGGGAAGGAACCTGGGACTGGAGCCAAAACTAATACTCGAGAAGGTCGATGCCGTCGCTGCCAGCTCCTCCTCGACCATAGCACTAATTGAAGGTGCTCTGTGGCAATGGGATAGAGGAAAGAAGCCGATTCGAGTCATGGCATGCAAATAGATTCCCGGCGTCAAATGATTAGTTTGCGTAGCAGTATACTTGTCCCTCTCGTTCTACTTTGGATTTCGACAAATTTGTGCGCTCAGACTTCGCCCACGATACTCGAAATCGAGGAATTTAGTGGTCTCCACAAAGCTGCATATTATGGAGATGTCGAATCGATTAACAGGCTAGTCGAAATGGGTGCCGATCTTGAGACCCAGGATAATGCAGGACGTACACCTCTCCATGTCGCAGCTTTCGCATCCCGGGGTAATGCGGTACGCGCTCTCGTATTAGCGGGTGCAAATCTCAATGCGCTCGAAAACGATGCATACGACATTCTCACAATTGCGGCGGTCGCTAACGACCTCGAATTGCTCGACCTGGCAATTTCACTTGGCGCAAACACAGGCAATATTACCAGTCGTTACGACGGGACCGCGCTTATCGCAGCTGCTCATCTTGGACACCATCGGGTTGTCAGAAGCCTGATACTGGGCGGCGCCCCACTTGATCATATTAATAACCTGGGCTGGACCGCACTGATGGAGGCGGTGGTGCTTGGCGACGGTGGTAAAGATCATATTGAAACAGTCCGATTACTCGTTAGTTCTGGCGCGGACAGGAACATTCCTGACAATGGAGGAGTAACACCACTTGAGCACGCGTTAGCACGCGAGTTCAAGGAAATCGCGGCCTTACTTGACGGGCCAGATAAACAATAAGCAATGCCTCCTGCATTGAGCAAAATTTGGCGCCAGGTTACTGAAAAAATGGTGGCTACGCCCTGATTTGTAACCCTTCCCGATAACCTAGAGGTTTTCGCCGTCGCGAGCGAGCGGAGTGCAAGGCGGATTGAGGCGAGTGGCCGTGAGCGTAGCCTTCGCTACGCGATCGGTCCGAGCCGAAATCCAACGCCGCAATCCGGTCGCGCAGCAGGCGAAAAATGGTGGCTACGCCCTGATTTGAACAGGGGACCCCATCATTATGAGAATGACGACGCAAATTTAACTAACTATTAATCAATAGCTTACCGGGACACTCGTTGCAAGTTTATCCCCACAGAGCATAACAAAGCACAACTGGTGCCCACAAAATGCCCACATAGAAAT
>JBATHL010000616.1:0-5496 GCA_049666745.1 Gammaproteobacteria bacterium | reverse complement strand
GCTATGGACAAGTTAATTGAATCCTATAAGTGTCTCCAGCCTCGAAGTGAATCTACCTCGCCGGAAGAGCTGGAAGCGGTGCAGGAAATCGTTTCTCTGCGGGTTGAAAATGAAACCTTGCGCGGCGAATTATCGGTCGCTAAGAACAAGCTGAGCGATACGATTTCCGAATTTGGCGATATGTTCGGTGGCGGCAAGGATCACCAGCTTAGTTTGCACGAAGTGGTCGAAAAGATAGATGCCATGAAAGCCGACAACGACTCCGGGGAGCCACTTAAGGCTCAGAAATAGTCGGGCTCGTTCCCCGCACGCCACTTGATATTGCAACCCACACTGGGAATCTGGTCGGCGGGAATGTCGCTGCCACCTAATAGTGCGTCAACCGCGCTGCGCATATCACTGCCACTCACCGCAACATTGTTGCCAGGTCTCGAGCCATCGTATTGCCCCCGATAGACCAGCTGATGCGAGCTGTCGAACAAAAAGAAATCCGGAGTGCAGGCGGCCCGGTAAGCGCTTGCAGCCTGTTGCGATTCGTCATAAAGATAGGGGAATTCAAAAGCCTGCCGTTGCGCCAGTTCGATCATCTTCGCGGGACTGTCAGCCGGGTATCCGGCAACATCGTTGGAATTGATCATGACTACCGCGAGCCCACGATGCTGCGCCTGGTTGGCAAATTCGGTAAAAGACTCGATGATATGCAGCACGTAAGGGCAGTGATTACAGGAAAAAACAACCAGCAAAGGCTTGTCGCTAAAGTCGGCGAGGCTCACCTGGTTGCCGCTGGCGGGCTCAAGCAACGAAAACGCGGGGGCCTGGGTACCAATGCTCAGCATGGTCGATGGAGTTTGTGCCATTTGGATGCTCGTTAAAAAAGAAAGTGGGAGATTATACTATCAATGCGCCGTCACGGTTAAGCCAGCGAGCGCAGTAAATAAAATATGCGGTGATGAGTTGATCAAACTTAAACCAGAATTTTTTCTGAATGTGGGTGCCTGAGTAAGAGATTAAGGTCACAAATGCTTGAAATTGCGTGAGAATTCGTCCGCATTCATGCCTATACTAAGAGCTGTGAATGCCTACCCATCAATGCCTTGACAGCGAAAATAAAACAACTGGCGGAAACTCCATCGACCGAACAGGCGTTGCGTGATGAAATCGAAGATTTGCGCGCGCAACTGGCCGATGCGCAGGCGTTAATCGATTTCCGCGAGTATCGTCGTCAGGAATTGTCCAAGATGCTCAACCTGGGTATCTGGGAATGGGATGAATTAACGGATAAACCGCTTTCCTATTCGGCTGAGCTGGCCGATGTTTTCGGGATTGATCCTGCCGAGCTCGATCGCTTATTCGAAAACCGCGCGGAGTTTGATCGTATTGTCCATCCGGATGATCTGCAACACTACCGCTCGCACCTGGATACCAAGACGATCCTGCAACCGGGCGTCTGCCATGTATTCGATTTTCGGGTGATCATTGGCAAAGACGAAGTGCGCCATTTGCGTGAATTTGAACAGGGTGTGTTTGACGATAACGGCAAGCTGGTGTCGAGTTTCGGCATGATACAGGATGTCACCGAAGCCAGGATCGCTGTCGATGCATTAAAGGAGAGCGAGGAACGATATCACTCGTTGTTTGCACAATTGCCGCTCGGCGTGCAGGAGGAAGACTACTCCGCTATCAAGAAGATCGTCGACAAGCTCCAGTTTGAAGGCATCGAAAACCTGGAAGAATATTTTCTGGATAATCCGAAAATGCTGCGCGAAATGGTCGGCGCAACTCGTGTCACCAACGTCAACGAGACTTTACTACGGATACATGAAGCGGAGTCAAAGGAAGAGTTTATCGCTGGCGAGGCTGACGTTGACGGGTGGTGGGACGCGCAGTGGGTAAGCTACTATGCCGAGGAAATTGCCGCGCTGGCGAGTGACAGTAATTTCCACGATGCGGAACGCGTTGACTCGCGTATGGACGATTCCCTGTTTCAAACCCGCTCAATCGTAAGCCTGGCGCGTGGCTACGAGGATACCTGGGAACGTGTTATCACGATCTATGAGGATATCAGCGAACGTAAAAATGCCGAAGCGGCCCTGATAGAAGCCAAGAACCAGGCGGAACAGGCCAATGCGGCCAAATCCGACTTTCTCTCCAGCATGAGTCACGAACTGCGTACACCATTGAATGCAATCCTCGGGTTCTCTCAATTGTTCACCTACGATCGCAGTCTGGATGAGCAGCATCTCACCAATGCTAACGAAATTAACCGCGCCGGCAAACACCTGATGTCGCTGATCGACCAGATTCTCGACCTGTCCCGTATCGAGGTCGGCGAGGTCGACCTGTCACTGGAGCCGGTATCGTTGATACAGGTTCTCAGTGATAGCGTTCACTGGGTAGCGCCGCTCGCACAGGATCGCAACATCAGCCTGGACTTCGACGCAGCGCAGTTCGAAAACTCAAATGTAGTGGCGGATTCGATCCGACTCAAGCAGGTTTTTCTGAACCTGTTGACCAACGCGGTGAAGTACAACCGTCAGGACGGCAACGTCAGTGTCATATCCGGACCCGGTGACAAAGGCTGCTTGCGCATTGGCATTCGCGATACGGGCAGCGGAATCTCGGCCGAAAAACTCAAGGAACTATTTCAGCCTTTCAATCGGCTGGGTGCCGAGTTCAGCGGTATCGAGGGTTCCGGGATCGGGCTGGTAATAACCCGCCAGCTGGTCGATTTAATGCAAGGCAAGCTGGAGATCGATAGTGTCGTGGATGAGGGTAGTACCTTCTGGGTAACTCTGGAGTTGGCGCCTTCAACGGAGTCCCTCATTGAAGTATCTCCCGCTGATTCGACAATCATCGATGTAACTCGCAGCAATGCTGCCGCTCCACGAGTACTGGTTGCCGAAGATAATCCTATTAACCAGCAGCTGATGGAGGCGCAGTTAAATATTCTTGGTTACACGGCAGACTACGTGGAGAATGGCCAGCAGGCGCTGGAGCAATGGCGAGACGGCGACTACAACCTGCTATTGACCGATATCCGCATGCCTGAAATGAATGGCTATGAACTGGTGCGGCAAATCAGGCAGCGCGAACTCGAGCACGAATCACCAATGCCGGTAATTGCGATTACGGCGAACGCGTTGGAAGCCGACATCGAGAAATGTTTCGCGGTAGGCATGAATGACGTCATAACGAAACCGGTGGACCTTGATGACTTAGGCCATGCGCTCAGGAAATGGGCGCCGGACAGCCCGGCTGACGAAGATTCCGACTGGACGAACCCGGATGCGATAGACCTGCTGGTACAGGATACCGTCGATTTAAATGTACTCACACAATCCACCGGAGATAAACCCGAATTGCATCGAGATTTGTTGAATGCCTATCGAGAAGCGCTGGCAGATGATCTGGATAACATTCAACAGGCATTCGCGTGGAAAAATAATGAGCAGCTTGCCGAACTTACCCATAAACTGAAATCTTCGTCGCGTAGCCTGGGCGCGATGGGCATGTCGCAGATATGCCAGCAACTCGAAGCGGCAGCTAATGCAGCGGACTGGGATGACATCGAGAAGCAAATGCCGCAACTTCAGCAAACAGCCGGCCAGGTAGCGGAGTATATTGAAACATTTTTCGGCGATTCGGTGGCCACCCACGAAGCATCGGTAGACGAAGCGGAATTCAATCTCGAGTTACCCGATGAAGACGATGATGTCACCCAGTTCAGTATCAAGCTGTTACTGGTAGACGATGACTACATCATGCACCGGGTGATGACCGTGATGTTGAACGATCTCGGCATATCCGGAGTCTTAAACGCGATGTCTGGCCCGGCCGCACTCGAAATATTACAGGACAATCGTGGCTCGATCGATGTTGTAGTCTGTGACTTGAATATGCCCGAGATGGACGGGGTAGAGTTCATCCGTCATCTGGCAAAAATGAAATACTCAGGTTCGCTTATTCTAACCAGTGGCGAAGATCTGCGTATCCTGAAAACAGTCGAGAAACTATCCATCGAGCATGATTTACATGTGCTCGGGGTGTTGGAGAAACCGGCAACGCCGGCCAAGCTCAGCGAACTGCTCGATTCACTGGATCAAATTCGCCAGGAAGGCACGATGATGCTGGTCGATGCGTTTAGCCTGGCAGAGCTGAGAAATGCAATCGACAGCGACGAGCTGGATACTTATTTTCAGCCCAAGGTCGAAATCGAGTCCGGGCAAGTCGTAGGGGTGGAGGCGCTGGTGCGCTGGAATCATCCGCTTAAAGGCCTGATCAAACCCGATGCTTTTATCAGCATGGCGGAGGAGAATGGATTGATCGGGGATCTGACCGACATCGTCTGTAAAAAGGCAATGGCATATGCGCTGAAGTTAAAAGCGCTAGACCACGACCTCAATATCGCGATAAATCTATCGGTCGATTCGTTGACCAACCTGGAGTGGCCCGATCAAATTTCGAACCTGATGGAGGAGTCGGGGCTCGAGCCTTCCAGTATTTCCTTCGAAATCACGGAAAGCCGCTTGATGGAGCATCTCTCGGTCGCGCTCGATATTCTGAGCCGCTTGTCGCTGAAACGTTTTAACCTGTCAATTGATGATTTTGGTACCGGCTATTCTTCGATGGAGCAGTTACAGCGTATCCCGTTTACCGAATTCAAGATCGATCGTGCTTTCGTGCATGGTGCTGCCCGGGAAGCATCGGCGCGGGCAATCCTCGAGTCCAGTGTATTGCTGGCGAAAAAGCTTGATATGAAAGTGGTTGCCGAGGGTGTCGAAGACGAACAGGACTGGGATCTGGTAACCGAAGTAGGCTGTGATCAGGTGCAGGGATACTACGTGTCGAGGCCCTTACCTTTCACCCACCTGCTCAAATGGCTCGACGAGCGCGAAGCAGCAAAATAGTACCCGCAACAACCTTGAAATCATTGCAGTAACTCCCACATAGGTAACTGCGTACGCCAGGTCTCTATGAGAGTGGCGGCGTTTTTATCAATTGCTTCATTAGGAGAATTTGTGATGACTACTATCGATTTATCCCCCCTATACCGCAACAGCATCGGTTTCGACCGCATGGGTACATTACTGGATAACGCTCTGCGCAGCCAAAAGGCCGCGGCAGGTTTTCCGCCTTACGATATCGAGGCTACCGGTGACGATCGTTACGCGATAACTCTGGCGGTCGCCGGTTTTGAAGACAGCGAACTCGACATCCAGGTTGAAAAAGGCGTGTTATGCGTGCGTGGCAAGAAAGCTGACGACGGTGACGAAAAGTCCTACCTGTACCGCGGCATTGCCAACCGCAGCTTCGAACGCAAGTTCAACCTTGCCGATTTTATCGAGGTAAGCGGTGCTGATCTGAAGAATGGACTGCTGACCATTAACCTGGTCAAGGAAGTTCCCGAAGCGATGAAACCCCGCTCGATTGCGATCGGCACAGCGGGTGCCACGCTCGAGCATCAGGATAAAGCTGAAAAAGCGGCTTAGTGTAACC
>JBATHL010000615.1:0-12823 GCA_049666745.1 Gammaproteobacteria bacterium | reverse complement strand
CTGCCACAGGAAATGGGGGAGAAGTTCAAAGTGCTGGCAATGCAGAAAAACCTGGCGCTGGTAATGCCGGCGATGCAGCGGGAAGGGGCCTATGGATAGCCTGGAAATTGTAATTCTCGCGCTGGTGCAGGGGCTTACCGAATTTTTGCCTATTTCGAGTTCGGCGCATCTGGTGTTGGTGCCGCAGCTGTTGGACTGGACCGAACATGGGCTGGTATTCGACGTGGCGGTGCACATAGGATCGCTGGCTGCGGTGCTTTATTATTTTCGGGTCGAAGTAAGAAGCATGCTCAAATCCTGGTTGTGCTCGCTGGCTGGCGGCGAAGCCGATCAGGACAGTTTACTTGCCTGGTGGGTCATCATCGGTACCTTGCCGGCGGTATTGGTTGGTTTCATGTTGCAGGGGCCAATCGAGGAAAAACTGCGCACCCCGTGGATTGTTGCCCTGGCGTCAATCGGGTTCGGTTTGCTGTTGTGGCTGGCCGATGCGCGCGCGCTGCGAACCCGAACCGAGTTCCAGTTAAATCTAAAGGATGTGTTGATCATCGGTTGCTGCCAGGTGCTGTCGTTGATTCCGGGTACCTCGCGCTCCGGGATCACGATCACGTTGGGACTCTTTCTTGGGCTGACCCGCAAGGCGGCCGCACGCTTTTCATTTTTGCTCGCCATGCCGGTTATTTTTGCCAGTGGGGTATTACAGACAGTGCGCATGGTGACCGAAGTGCACCCGATAGGGTGGCTTGATCTGATGTTGGGCGCGATCGTAGCGGCGATCAGTGCCGGAGTTTGCATCCATTTTTTTCTGCGTCTCGTCGATCGGGTCGGCATGTTACCGTTTGTGATTTACCGCGTGCTGCTTGGCGTGGTGATTCTTGCGCTGCTGGGCTAGGTACGTTGGTTGATGACGCCATCTGCTGAAAACCCGGCATCGACGCCCAGTTTGAAACTGGTAAAACTCTGGTACCTGCTGGGCGGGGTCATGTTGTTGTTGGTTGGCGCTGTCTCATTGATGCCGGTACCCGACGTAGGCGTCAACGATAAATTTTCACACCTGGTCACCTATTTTGTCCTGGGCGGCTGGTTCGGCCTGTTAGCTACTAACCGGGTCAGCCTGGGCTGGACTATCATCGGTCTGATTGCCTACGGAATGTTAATCGAGTTGTTGCAGGGCATGACGGCTCATCGTTACGCCGAGTGGGGTGATGTGCTGGCTAATGCAGGAGGGACAATGGCCGGGATCCTGCTGTATTTTTCACCCCTGCCGCGCTTACTAAGATTTGTCGACAGCAAACTAGCCCTGTTGTGGCTGCGCTAGCGCTTTCTCCTGCCTGATCAAATCCAGTCG
Source organism: Gammaproteobacteria bacterium (assembly GCA_049666745.1). GTDB lineage: Bacteria > Pseudomonadota > Gammaproteobacteria. The sequence continues at coordinate 11,478 of JBATHL010000615.1, read as the reverse complement.
CGCTGCCTGAATCGCCTGTCCCATGGCCTTACCGGTCAGGCCCTGTTGCTGGATTTCGGTCAAATCGAGTTGTCGCAGTTTGAGTGCAAGCCGTGCCAGAAAATCTGCCTGGGGATAGGCTTCGTCTGCAAGTCCCTTGCGCCCGCGCACATCAGCCAGACAGGCATCGAGCATTTTCTGAAATCGTTCAGGCTTGCGCATACTGTCGGCACTCACAAAGAGCTTCAACAGGGTCGAAGGTTTCAGTTCCAGTGCGCGATGTACCAGGGTATGAAATTCAGTCGTAATCAGCGCCAGCTCGGTATGCACCCTGGGCACCCGCCAATGCTCGCAGAAAGCCTTCACCAGTTTCTTGCCCCGCGTTTCGTGCCCATGGTGTGAGGGTAATATCGAGACGGGTGTGGTTGCCTTGCCAAGATCGTGCATTAGTACCGCAAACCGGATTTCGTTGTCATGACCCAGCTCGGCGCTTTTTTGCAACGCCATCATGACATGAAGGCCGGTGTCGATTTCCGGATGGTATCTGGCGGTTTGCGGAACCCCGTAAAGGGCATCAATTTCGGGAAACAGCAACGCCAGCACTTCGCATTCTCGCAGGGTAGCGAAGAAGATGGCAGGATCGTCTTCATCGAGGGCGCGCGATAATTCGGACCATACCCGTTCCGCGACCAGCGCAGCCAGTTCGCCTGACTGGCCCATCTGGTAGATCAGGTCGCGGGTTTCCGGGGCCAGGGTGAAGCCCAGTTTGTGAAATCGCGCCGCGAAGCGAGCGACCCGCAGTACACGGACCGGGTCTTCGACAAACGCGGCGGACACATGCCGCAACTTGCGCGCCTCGATGTCCTGTCGACCATCATAGGGGTCAATAATATTTCCCTGGTCGTCTTCGGCGATGGCGTTGATGGTCAAGTCACGACGCATCAAATCCTGTTCTATGGTGGTTGCAGGATCTGCGCTGATTTCGAAACCCCGGTACCCGGGACCGGTTTTACGCTCGCTACGGGCGAGTGCATATTCCTGTTTACTCTCGGGGTGCAGGAATACCGGGAAATCCCTGCCTATTGATTTGTATCCAGCGGCCAGCATTTGTGCTGTCGTGGCGCCTGTTACCACCCAGTCGATATCGTTAACAGGTATTCCGAGGAGGCGGTCGCGTACACAACCACCGACGCGGTATAGCTTCACGTATGATCCTCTGGATTTTCGACCTGGGTATAGTCTTTGCGGAAGCGGTCGTAATTTCGCTTGTTGCCAAACATTGCCGACAATCCGTGAACATACTGGCGCAGGCTGGTTGTGCAAAGATCACCGTCAGTGCATATGTTGTCGGTTTGCAGTGAGCGATAATTATCCATGGTAAACAACTTGCCCGGAAGATTTTGCAGCACTAACGCCTGCAGCTGTGACAGGCCCTTACCCAGCGGCATCACACGCACAGGCAGCTGCAGGGTTTCGATGATCAATTCCAGAATTTGACGCAGGGTAAACACCTCGGGTCCACACACCGGATAACGTCTGGAAAAGCTGTCTTTATTATCAATCGCCGAGACAATTCTCTCGACCAGGTCACCGACATAGACCGGCGCCAGTTTGCTGTCGGCGCAGGCAAGCGGAAAGTAACCGGCATACCAGCTCAGGATACCGGCAAAGCGGTTAATAAAATTGTCTTCCCTGCCAAACACCACCGATGGTTGGAAGCTGGTGACTTGCAGGCCACGTTGGCCAAAGGTATGCAACAGATTCTCGGCTTCACCCTTGGAGCGAAGATAAAGGCTGCTGCCGGTCGCCTGATCGGCGCCGAGCGCGCTGACATGCAGCAGGCGCTTGATCCCGGTCTGGCTGCAGGCCTCGACCACGGACTTGATGAAATCGACGTGGAAACGGCGAAAATCCCCCTTGCGCCTTTCGTGTAGTATTCCGACCAGGTTGATGACGACTTGCTGGCCGGCACAGAGTTCTTGCAAACCGCCCGGGTCGATAATGTCGGCCTGTAACAGGCTGATATTCGGATGCACCAGCAAGGATCGATTGCGGTGTGGACGCCGGCTCGGAACGGTGACCTTCCAGCCCTGGTTAGCGAGCGCAAACGCAAGTTGCTTGCCGATAAATCCGCTGCCGCCGAGGAGTAATGCTTTGCGCTGCTCGTTCATACTGCTTTTTTATTGCGTTGATGGTGATGCCTTGGAGGCCCTTTCCTGTGCCCCGGCTTCTGGGGTTTTCTGCCACCGGCGGGCTTTATCCGACCGCCTTTCATTTTTACCGGCGGTTTGGGGGTGATCAGCAAGTCGTTGCTGATCGGTATGGTTGGTATCGTGCGTCGAGTATAGGACTCGATATCGATTAGATTCATGGCGTAATCTTCGCAGGCAAAACTGATGGCAGCGCCCGATTTACCGGCTCGCGCGGTACGACCGATGCGATGTACATAATCCTCGCCCAGTTCGGGCAGATCATAATTGAAAACGTGGGTTACATCTGGAATATGCAAGCCGCGCGAGGCAACGTCGGTGGCGACCAGGATCGCGTATTCATTATCATGGAATTTTTTCAGTAGCTGTTCGCGCTTATTCTGGTGGATATCGCCGGAAATGATAGCTGCCGACAGACCGTTGCCCTGCAGGTACTCCCAGATGCGAATCGTGGCGTGCTTGGTGTTGGCGAAGATGATGCTGCGCTGTGGTTGCAATTTTTTCATCAGGCCCAGCAACAACGGGATTTTTTCATGGTTGGCAGGGTGGTAAACGCTTTGTTCGATACGGTCCACCGCGGGAGAGTCGGAGTCGATTTTGATCAACTGCGCCTTATTCATGTGTTCGTAAGCGAGTTCCATGACTTTTTGCGCCATGGTTGCCGAAAACAGCATGTTGAGCCGTTTTTCGGGAACGGGCAGCCGACGCAACATGAAGCGCACGTCCTGAATGAATCCCATGTCAAACATGCGATCGGCTTCATCCAGCACCATCGCCTCTATCGACTTGAAATCGTAGAGTTTCTGCTTGAAGAAGTCGATCAGGCGCCCCGGTGTGCCGATAAGGATATCAACTGGCTGATCAAACTGCCTTTTCTGCTGCTCGTAGGCTTTGCCGCCATAACAGATCGCCAGCTTGAGCGGTAAGTCGACCAACAGTGCTGCGGCGTCTTTATGGATCTGTATCGCCAGTTCGCGGGTCGGAGCCAGAATCAGCGTGCGCGGTTTGCCCGCGGCCGTAGCCGGCTGCTCCGAGTGCAGAATTCTCTGCGCGCAGGCGAGCAGGAAGGCCAGCGTTTTGCCGGTACCTGTTTGCGCCTGGCCGGAAACATCCTTACCTGACAGTAACAAAGGTAGCGATTGGTCCTGAATTGGTGTGCAGTAGTGAAAGCCAAGCCTGTCCAGTGCGTCCAGTAAACGCTGATCCAGCTCCAGTGAGCTGAATTGCCGCTCGGTTAAATGTTGTTGCCCCATGCTATCGTTAATTCTCGTATGATCGAAGTTTAAGCGGTCTATGGTATCAAATTGCATAAAAACCTGCGCTGCGATTTGAAAACAGGATTCCTGGCCCCATATTACAAGCCTGCGGTGGAAAAGCCTGTGGGGTTTTTGCCACCTCGAATGTATAATTGACAGTTAATTCTGATACGACTAAATTGTCGTTCTACCTGAAATACGCCATGGGGCTGGAGAAAAGCGTGAGTGAAAAAATAGTTTACCTTTCTGACGAAAGTTTCGAATCCGATGTATTACAGTCGGAACACCCGGTGCTGGTTGACTATTGGGCGGAATGGTGCGGCCCCTGCAAAATGATTGCACCGATCCTCGAAGAAATCGCCGATGAGTATGATGGTCGGTTGACGGTGGCGAAGCTGAACATAGACGATAATGCCAACACTCCACCGAAGTACGGCATTCGTGGCATCCCGACACTCATGCTGTTCAAGGGTGGCGCAGTCGAGGCTACCAAGGTCGGCGCGCTGTCAAAGTCCCAGTTAACGGCATTTCTTGACAGCAATATCTGAGCCGGGTATTACCTGAAAATTGATTGAAAAAGGGTCGTTGATTGAGGTAGACGACCCAGAATTACTGTGCTAACCTTTATCTAATCGTTGCCGTATCTCCGCGGCGCACCTGAACAAAAAACCAAATAATTTTTCCCATCACTACTCATAGGCCGTTCTTACGTCTTTATCCCCCAACCCTGCATCTAGTGCATCCCTAATATGAATCTAAATGAGCTGAAGCAACATTCCGTACCCGACCTGATTGAAACATTAAAATCCATGGGTGGTGACCATTCGGCGCGGATGCGTCGGCAGGACATCATCTTTAGCATTCTCAAATCCCAGGCCAAGAAGGGCGAAGATATCTTCAGCGAAGGGGTGCTGGAAATTCTGCAGGATGGATTCGGGTTTTTGCGTTCTGCAGATAGTTCCTATCTTGCCGGGCCTGACGATATTTATGTGTCCCCAAGCCAGATCAGGCGTTTTAACCTGCGCACCGGTGATACCGTCAGTGGCAAAATTCGACCGCCCAAGGATAACGAGCGTTATTTCGCGTTACTCAAAGTCGATGAAATTAATTTTGATCTGCCTGAAAATGTCAAACACAAGGTATTGTTTGAAAACCTGACGCCGTTGCATCCCAACAGTCGCATGCCGCTCGAACGCGGCAATGGCAGTACCGAGGACATAACCGCGCGTATCATCGACATGGTATCGCCGATCGGCAAGGGTCAGCGCGGGCTGGTGGTCTCGCCACCGAAAGCGGGTAAGACCCTGATGCTGCAGAATATTGCGCAAAGCATCGCCAGCAACCACCCTGAATGTTACCTGATCGTGTTGCTCATCGACGAGCGCCCTGAAGAGGTAACCGAGATGGCGCGCATGGTTAAGGGTGAAGTGGTTGCGTCGACCTTTGATGAACCTGCCAGTCGCCACGTGCAGGTCGCGGAAATGGTCATCGAAAAAGCCAAGCGTCTGGTAGAGCACAAGCGTGACGTTGTTATCCTGCTGGATTCGATTACGCGCCTGGCGCGTGCCTATAACACCACGATACCCTCCTCGGGCAAGGTCTTGACCGGTGGTGTCGATGCACATGCGCTGCATCGTCCGAAACGTTTCTTCGGCGCGGCACGTAATATCGAGGAAGGTGGTAGCCTGACGATTCTTGCCACCGCACTGATCGAAACCGGTTCCAAAATGGACGAAGTCATCTACGAGGAGTTCAAGGGTACCGGTAACATGGAAATTCACCTGGATCGGCGTATCGCCGAGAAACGCGTGTTCCCGTCAATCAATATCAATCGTTCGGGTACGCGTCGTGAGGAATTGTTGATGGACCAGGAAGAATTACAAAAAGTCTGGATACTGCGCAAGTTTCTGCATTCGATGGATGAAATCGAAGCCATGGAGTTTGTGCTCGGACGCATGCAGAGCAGTAAAACAAACATCGAATTCTTCGATCAGATGAAAAAATAGGCAAGCCGTGGACCAGGTTCAATCGTTTGAACCGATTATTGGTCAGCGACCCCGTATCATAATCCTTGGCAGTATGCCCGGTGTGGCATCGCTCGAAGCCGTGCAATACTACGCACACCCACGTAATGCATTCTGGCGAATTATGCAGGCGTTGTTCGCCATCGATGCACAGGTCGGCTACACACAGCGAGTGCATCAACTTTCCAGGCAGCCTTTAATACTCTGGGATACCCTGCAGGCCTGCTACCGGCCCGGTAGCCTGGATTCGAATATAGATGCTGCCAGTGCCCGGGTAAATGATTTCCCGCGACTGTTGCAACGCTATCCTGAAATAAGAGCAATCCTGTTCAATGGTGCGACCTCGGAAAAGTACTTCAAACAGCTGGTAGTTCCGCAACTGGGCGACGATCGTGATATCGAGTTACTGCGCCTGCCATCGACCAGTCCTGCAAATGCCGGTATGAGTTTCGAACAAAAGCTGGCAGCCTGGCAACGGCTGCTCGAATTCATCGACTAGGACTTTAGCAGGCGCTTGCGCAGGTGCGCCATCGGCGCTTTATCGTCGTACACTACCTGATCGTTTTGCAACGCAACCCCGAGCGAAGTCCACAGGGCATCAAGGTCGATCGGATAAGGATCGGCTTTCATTTTCTGGTACAACGGCACCAGCACATCAACCCCGGTGGCGCGATCGCCGGCTGCAAATACCTGCATCACGGTGGCACTGGTGTGCATCGACAGGCCCGCGTCCAGAACCCCGCGTAATGCATCGCGCAGGCTTTTGCGGTTGTCGGTCAGTTTACGAATTTCAATGTCGGCGAGCATGCAGAAAATAGCCCCACCCCAGTAGGTGCGTCCCCAGGTCGGGGTTTGATCGAGCCCGCGATCACCGCTTTTCGGCAATCCCTGCGGCATGCGATTGATGAATCCGTTCCAGACGAATTCTTCGCTCAGATGACCGCGCTGGGCGCGCGCAATCGACTCGACATAGGTAGCCAGCCCTTCCAGTAGCCAACGGTGTGCATAGGGAACATCGGCCATCGCCAGGTGCACCATTTCATGTACCAGGATCCAGTCCCTGCGCAGCATCGCAGGGGTGACGTTCTCGCCGATGACGATACGCATGGACGGCGAGTTGCCACCAAATGCCTGGCCGAACCGAACTGCTTTGCCATCGGTTACCTGTAGCTCGATAGCGACGCTCTTGACCGGGAAACGGCCATAATAATGATGCACGGTTTCGGCCGAGTAGAGCACCCAGTCGAGCAGAATATCCTTTTTACCGCGTAACACGTGATCGCGGATTTCGATGCTGATACGACTGCCGTCAATGTCAAAAGCAAATTCCGTTTCGCTAATGGTTTCGATTTTCGGTTCGACGGCATAGACGCTGCCGGAAAATACCAGCAGCAGGACTAGCACGCGTATCATGCATGACCCCCTTGTTATTGCTATTCGGCCTGAGACTGTTTTCGGGGTTAAAGGTTCAGTCATCGGGGGCCTGTTCGACTCGTTGGGCACTCAGGCCGGCATCGTACCAGTCGGCGCGGTCGCGCCAGTAGATATTATCATCGGGGTCGATACCCGGGGCTGCGCTCAAAGAACCTGCCGGAATGATCAGTTTGCCACTTTTCAGGCTGGTATAGGGCACCAGTGAACCACAATGCGTACAAAAGCACTTTGAAATGACATCAGGTTCGTCGGGAGTGTAGCGTTTGATTAACGCTGCGCCGCTGAGCCACTCGAGACGATCTTCACTGGTGAAGATATTTGCCGCATGCGCACTGCCGGTGGAGCGACGGCACTGGCTGCAATGACAGAGATGGAATGCGTCGAATGGTCCGCTGACCTGGTATTGCACCCGTCCGCACAGGCAGGCGCCCTTTATCGGTTCACTCATTGCTATTACCTCATGATGGTTGGCTGGCGATCAGTCTGGCGATCAAATCGTCGAAATGCCGCTCGTGTACATTGGCGTAGGCAAAGCGGATGAAGCGCTCCTGATCACGGCCAAAATAACTACCCGGCAGGCAGACAATTTCGTGATCTTCGATCAGACGTTTGACCACATCGCGTGCCGGGGCGTCGAAAGGGTGCTCGATATAGGCGAAATAGGCGCCGGCGCTGATAAGTCGATAGCGTAAATCCGGGGCTTCGAAGGCATGTTTGATTGCAATGGCGCGCTGCGCCAGTTCGTCCGACTTTTCCAGTTTCCAGGCATGCAGATTCTGCAAGCCGTAAACAGCGGCGAGCTGGCCGGCATGAGGCGCACAAATAGCGGTGCAATCCTGGACCTTTTTTAACTGTTCAAGCAATGCCTGGCCTGCGACGACGGCGCCGGTGCGAAAACCGGTGAGGCTGAATACCTTGGAAAAGCTGTATAAATGGACCAGCGTGTCACGCCATTGCGGAGCTGAGAAAAGTCGATGCGGTAACTGGTTGATATCGATGAAATCGCGATAGGTTTCATCGATGATGAGCGCGATGCCATGCTCGCGAGCGAGTACGAAAAATTGCTCGATGCACTCGGGGCTGTAAATCGCACCACTGGGATTATTCGGCGTGACCAGCAGAATCGCGCGGGTGCTTTCACCAATCAGTGACCTGGCTTCCTCTGCATCCGGCATCGCGGTTTCCGCATTGAACGACAGGTAGCGGGGTACCACGCCTCGTGCCGTAAGCCACATCTGGTGATTGAAATAACAGGGTAGTGGCACGATTACTTCGTCACCGGCCGCGCACAGGGTATCGATCACCGAGCAAAATGCCTGGTTGCAGCCTGCCGTAATCAGGATGTCATCTTCATTTACGGATCCCTGGTAACGTTCACTGATATTACCCGCCAGGGCTTCGCGCAAGGCCGGGATACCGCGGATATCGGTGTAAGTAGCGCCTTCGCCAGCCTTGATCGCGTCGCCAAGATAGTCCCGCAGAGACTGCGGGGGTAGATGCGCGGGTACGGCCTGACACATGTCGATCAGATTTTCCGAAGCCGGATTTTTGACCCAGGACCAGGCTTCGGCAATTGGCGCCGCGGCGCAATCGAGAACATTTGGATTAAATTTCATGGCTCGTATCTTAAACGTTTGCATCGATGTTAGTGAATTCCGCTGTGGCTTACCAGTACGCATTGACCCGGTGACATATATTTTCTCCGGGATAATTAAAGCTATGCGATAATGCCGGCCTTCAGTTAACAACGGATCCAACAATGAAATATCTACATACCATGGTACGCGTGCACGACCTGGAAGCGTCACTGGGGTTTTATCGAGATTTGCTCGGCCTGGTCGAGTGTGACCGGTATGAAAGCGAAGAAGGCCAGTTCACGCTGGTTTACCTGGCGGCAGTCGAGGATCTCGAACAGGTGAAGGCGGAGCGCGCCCCGCTGGTCGAATTGACCTATAACTGGGACCGCGAGGTGTACCAGGGCGGACGTAATTTCGGACATCTTGCCTACGAGGTGGATGACGTTTACGCGCTCTGCCAGAAAATGCTCGATGCCGGTATCACCATAAACGTGCCGCCGCGGGATGGCCACATGGCGTTTTTCCGCTCCCCCGACAATATCTCGATAGAACTCCTGCAAAAGGGTCAACCCCTGCCGCCTGCCGAACCCTGGGTTTCGATGCCAACCGTCGGTGAATGGTAGCGATGGAGCGTTACCTCGATGGTCGGGTTGCAATAATCACCGGTGGCTTCAGCGGCATCGGTAAAGCGATCGCGTTTGCACTGGCCGAACGCGGCGCGACCATCGCGGTCGGTGCGCGGCGTCAGCCTGCAGCCATAGTCGAGGAGTTTGAAGCGGCGAGCGATAGATGCTTCTTCCACAAGCTCGACGTAGGCAGTGTCGATAGCATTGCCGAGTTTGTCGATGCACTGGCGGCCAGGTATGCGCATGCCGATATCCTGGTCAATTCAGCCGGGGTGACTGCGCATGAGTTTGTCTGTGGGCACGACGAGCAATCCTGGCTCGATGTCATCGATATTAATCTTTCCGGCCCGTTTCGTATGATTCGCGCCTGCCTGCCGGCGATGAAGGCTCGCAACTGGGGTCGTATCATTAACATAGGCTCCACCGCAGCGACTACTGCAACCGCTGATCACGCCGCTTACTGCGCTTCCAAGTCAGGCTTGCTGGGTCTGAATCGGGCGGTGGCACTTGAAGCTGCGCCACATGGCGTCAGTTCGGTTGTGATCAGTCCGACCTGGGTACAAACCGAAATGTTCGACAGCAGTATGGAAATCCAGGCGCACAAGGCTGGACATAGTGTCGAAGAGGAGATCGCAAAAATAGTTGCGCAACAACCCCAGCAGCGCCTGGTGCAACCGCGGGAACTGGGCGAATTGGCGGCATTCTTGTGTCGTGATGAGGCGCTTGGCATCACTATGGAAGACATTCAGCTCAACGCTGGCGCCTGGTGGTAGGCTAACACCATGTCAATGCTGAATTTACAGGCCAGTTTTTTTGCGATCGATAACCCGCTGCAATTGCTGGATCGCTGGTTCAACAAGTTTCAACATCAAACAACCGTAACGATTAACCGGCGCAACGTCGAGGTCCGCTGGACTGATCGTGCCGAGCAGATTCTGCAGCGCGATCAACAGCCGCTGATTGTCGAACTCCAGCTTTATTTCTCCTGTGTGGTCAAGAAAAGGGTGGTGTTTCATCAGCGGGCTGCTTTCAGCACCACGGTTGTTAGAGACAGGCTCGAAATCGCGTTTCAACCAGTCGCGTCGGCGGCTTGTGATCCACGCGAGTTCGCCGCCAGTTTTCCCGCCGGCAAGAACCTGTCACAGGGAATGGCGGCACGTATGGTCCCCAGGATTGTCGAGATCGATTATCGGCGGGACAACTGGGAAGGGCAGTTCCGCTACTAAAGCAGGCTTTATGCCTGGTGTTTCGAAGAAGCTGCGAATACTGTTCCCGGGTACCAAATCCCTGGTGACTGGCAGGTAACGCGAATCCCCGCTCAGAGTCTCGTGAAGTTAATAGTGCAAACCCGGTGAGTTTATTTGTGGCATCATACCTTGCTCGATAACTAGCAAGCCGGGGCAGGAGTACAGCAGGTGTCAGTAAACGAAAAAATTGTTGCAGATTTGATAAAGAACAAAGTCGAGTTTGTAACGACTGTGCCCTGTAAGCAGTTAGCAGGGGTAATTGACCAGATTGAAAACTGCGGGGAGATTTTCCATATACCGTCCAACAAGGAAGATGAGGGTATGGGGCTCTGTGCGGGCGCTTACATGGGCGGCAAACGATCCGCGATAATCATGCAGAATACCGCTATCGGAGTGACCATCAATACCCTGGTTACCCTGATTCAGTACTACCATATCCCGTTGCCGATGCTGATCAGCTATCGGGGTGAACTCGGTGAACCGGTGGCCTGCCAGGTCGAGATGGCGGTACATACCAAGGCGCTGTTGGCGCAATTGAATATACCGACTTATCACTTTCACCACGGCGATGACGTGAATGAGCTCGATGCTATCCTCGAGTATTGCTTCATGTGCAAGAAACCGGTCGCCATATTAACCGATGCCAGTTTCTGGAAGGGTGCCTGATATGATTCGCAGCGAAGTTTTAAAAGCACTTGTACCAGTTATCTCCGACCAACTGGTGGTTTGTAATATTGGCCTGCCAAGCCAGGAACTCCATTTGCTCGATGATCAGCCCAGTAATTTTTACATGCTGGGTACCATGGGACTGGCGTCATCGATTGGCCTCGGGCTTGCGCTGGCACAAAAACAGAAAGTGGTTGCGATCGATGGTGATGGTTCGGTGTTAACCAACTTCGGTACCTTGCCGACCATTGCCAATAATGTAGCGGATAATTTCGTGCTGCTGATTATCGACAACGGCAGCTATGGCTCAACCGGAGACCAGCCCACCTACGCGGGCAAGAAAACTTCCCTGGCAGCGGTAGCCAGCGCCTGCGGTTGCTACAATGTCGTCGAATGCCAGGCGCAGGAGGCGGCAGAAACTGTGCAGGCTGCTCTCGATTCCGAGCAGATGACTATTAT
>JBATHL010000614.1:0-2235 GCA_049666745.1 Gammaproteobacteria bacterium | reverse complement strand
GTTGACCGCGGAAAAAAAGATTCCGTTGAGAATGCCGGCCCAGCCGATTCGCAGCAGTGCGGGCAGGAATCCTGCGCGATAGTAAACGATAAGCACGAGGCTGATCGCGACCACGGGGAGCAGGCCTCGGTAAAACAACAACGTGTAATCGTCGAGGCCAGCCAGCCGGATCAACAGGCTGTCGGGGCTCAGGATCAACACGCCGCCGATCGACATCAGGATGCCTTTGCCGCGATGACTGAGTCGAATACTGTGGTGGGATTTACTCATTCAAGGGTGTTCCTGTGCGATAGCGCATGATAATGTCAGCCACCAATTTAATCAGTAAAAATCGCTCAACGGAGAATTTTGTGCCAATAACAACCGCCACCACGCGTCGACTGGCGCACACCCGTGTCGTGACCTGTCATGGCTATCAGCGCGATGATGGTTTGTGGGATATCGAAGGGCGAATCGTCGATACCAAGCCTTACCGCTTCAAGAATCGCGATCGTGGTGGCTGGATCGAGGCCGATGAAGCCTTGCATGACATGTCGATCAGACTGACTGTTGATCTCGAGCTTGAGGTGATTGATGTCGATGCCGTCATCGACCACTCACCCTACAATTACTGCAAGAGCGTGGCTGCCGTGGCGCGTAATTTAATCGGTCTCAAGATCGCCCCGGGCTGGACGCAGAAATCAAAAACAGCGATGGGTAGCAATAGAGGCTGCACCCACCTGACCGAGCTGCTCGGCCCGGTCGCAACCACCGCCATCCAGACCATCGCCAGCGAAAAAATAAAGCGCAGCAGGGATAAGCCTTCTGCTAACTCGAATGCGTTCCTCGACAGCTGCCATACTTATGCCGCCGATAGCCCGGTCGTAAAACTGCATTGGCCTGATCACTATAAAGGCTGAACCTGGGCGAGCAGGACCCTGCGTAGGAAAATTCCTACAATGTATCTTCAGAATTAGCTAGCTGCGTGCTTTTATCAGGCGGGCCAGGCAAAACCGGTATACTTCGTGCCTCGACGCAACATATAAGCGGTGTTTCGATGCTCGCGGTAATTTTTGAATTCGAACCGGTGGCAGATAGAAGACAGGATTACCTTGATTTCGCAGCGGAGCTCGGCCCGGAACTGGAGGCTATCGACGGTTTCATTTCGATCGAACGATTCGAAAGCCTGAGCCAGCCCGGCAAGTTGTTATCGATCTCCTTCTGGCGTGACGAAAACGCGATCAGCAGCTGGCGCAACCTCGAAAAACACCGCGCAGCCCAGCGTGCCGGCCGTGATGGCATTATGTCTGACTACCGACTTCGGGTTGCCAATGTCATCAGGGACTATGATATGCAGGACCGTTCTGCAGCTCCCGACGACAGCAAAAACTTTCACCGATGATCGAGGCGGTCGATCATTTCTGGGTCATATTTATGACGTGAGGATTTTCCGGTAATGATTCGGCTTTGATTCTCGACTGGCACTGGGATAAGTAAAAACGCGCGGGGCCATCATGGGGGAAGTCTTTTAATATGGATTTAAATTCCTTCGAAGCCTTTTTCCATTCCGCCCGCATGAATAAATCAAATCCTGTGGCGAAGCGTTCGCAAAGCTCGCTTTGCTTTGCCGTAGCTTCGCTCGTTAAGCTCAGTATTTGAACAATAGACAGCGGTTCCGTTTTACCGACAAAAACAAAATCTCCGATCGGGCGGGTCAGTAAATTGTCGAGGCCTTCGATGACGGGCTCCGTGGCAAGTATTTGCGTGCCTATCTGCTTATTTAAACCCTCGATGCGAGACGCGGTATTGGCGCAATCGCCGACGATACTGTATACAAAATGACCGCCGCCACCGGAATGCCCGACATACACTTCACCTGCTTCCATACCGATGCGCAAAGAGGCATCAAAAGCATCATGCCTGGCCTTGAAGTCCTCGATTGCATCGGCAGCCTGCAACGACGCGAGAATAGGTTTTTTTCGTATCTCCGGGTCTGATTCATTACCGGTCCAGGCGCACATGATGGCGTCGGCACGGAATTCGGTCACGGTCACATCGTGATTGCGCAAGGGCTCGGAGAGCGTGTCGAAATAGTCATTCAAAAATTCGGCCAGTTCTCCGGGACCCATATTCTCCGCGAGCGTCGAGAACCCCGCCATATCGGTCGCAAGGCAAGTGCTGAAGCTCACCTGGTCTATATTGTCAGGTTTCAGGTCCTCGTTCACCAGGGCTTTCGATACCGCTTCAGGTACATAT
>JBATHL010000613.1:0-1561 GCA_049666745.1 Gammaproteobacteria bacterium | reverse complement strand
CTGCTGTTTCAGGCCACCGATACGCTTCATGAAAAACTCGTCGAGATTGGAGCTTACGATACCGACGAACTTGAGGCGTTCCAGCAGCGGGTTGCTTTCATCCTGCGCCTCGTGCAAAACGCGGCGGTTGAACTCGAGCCAGGTCAACTCCCGGTTGAGATAGAGTTCGGGTGCGTCAAGATCCATGGTTTGCGTCGCTTCGGTTGCGGCATCAGCTTGAGTAACGGGCGCCGACCCGGTAGATGCCGCAGCGGTTGCGGTAACCGGGTCAGGGACGGCCCCGGACTCGGCTGATGCCTTATCGGTTACGACTGACAGGTTGTTTTTGACATTAGTTGGAGTAGCCATGATGGTATCGGATATTTCTCAGTTAGTGATGCTCCGGCACGAAGGTTTGATCGCCCATTGGCGGGCGCACGTAGCCCCTGCCTTTTTCTCGCGGTTCGAGCTGGATCGGTTCCGGAGTCAGATCATCGTAGGGGATCAGGCTCAGCAGGTGCTTGATGCAATTCAGGCGCGCGTGCTTTTTGATATCCGATTTAACCACGTACCACGGCGCCTGCTTGATATCGGTATGTGAAAAACAATCGTCCTTGGCTTTGGAATACTCGACCCAGAGCTTGCGCGATTCGAGGTCCATCGGGCTCAGTTTCCAGCGCTTGGTCGGGTCCTTGATGCGCCCCTGGAAACGCAACTCCTGTACGTCGTCACTGACCGAAAACCAGTACTTGATCAAAATGATGCCGGAGCGCACCAGCATGCGTTCGAATTCCGGGCAGCTGCGCATGAATTCCTGGTATTCGTCCTCGGTGCAAAATCCCATAACGTGTTCGACACCGGCGCGGTTGTACCAGCTGCGGTCGAACAGAACCATTTCACCAGCGGCCGGTAAATGCGGCACGTAGCGTTGAAAATACCACTGTGTTTTTTCGCGTTCAGTGGGAGTACCGAGGGCAACCACGCGACAGATGCGCGGATTGAGACTTTCGGTAATGCGCTTGATGACACCGCCTTTGCCGGCCGCGTCGCGCCCTTCAAAGATACAGACGACTTTTAATCCTTTTTCCTTGATCCACTCCTGCAATTTGACCAGCTCGATTTGCAGTGCCGCCAGTTCTTTTTCGTATTCCTTGTTCGAAATTTTCTTGTTTTTCTCTGTGCTATTCGTATCACCCGACATGACCCCATCCTCAATTTTAATTGGTTTGACCCACCAAACTATACCAAACGGAAAAAACTGTCCATATAACAGTAGGATAAATTCACTAGTTCGTGATGTATATCAACTGAATTTTGCAACCTACAGCTCCCGGTTATCGCCACCAAAACAGGGATCTCGCAATGGCCAGTAATTTCAGGATTCCTGCCGTCGCTGCGCCAGGACGAATCTCTGTTTTTACTTGATGGACTAGTTAAAATAGGGTGTTAGTATTTGCTGCTTTTTCAGTAGCGGCATCAGAATGGATTTATCGAGCTGCCCTTTATGAGGATACATTTTGGTGAATGGCTCGCTAACACCGATGATGAGGCGCTGTCTGATTACTTTATTTTTTCTGTAACG
>JBATHL010000612.1:0-2797 GCA_049666745.1 Gammaproteobacteria bacterium | reverse complement strand
GCTGGGCCCAGGATAAATCACATTGGAACGGATATTGTCGTCTGCCAGCTGGATCGCCAGCGACTTGGAAAACGCTACCACACCGGCCTTTGCGGCCTGGTAGGCATCCTGCGGTGCCGAATCACCGCGCAAACACTGAGTGGAAGAAAAGTGCACCATGGCGCCTCCGCCTCGTTGGCGCATGTAGGGCACTACCTGTCGCGCCGTGTGCACCATGCTCTTCAAATTTATTGCCATTACCTGATCCCAGATATCCAGATCAATTTCCAGAGCCGATTTATCACGATCAAACCACAGGGCACCTGCGACGTTGGCGAGATAGTCAAAACCGCCAAATATCTTCGCCGCCTTTTCGACAGCGGTAACCACGCTGACGGCATCGATCAAATCAACCTGCTCGTATAGCGATTGATCCGGATTGCCTGGAATTGCCTCAGGCCGGGATTTGATATCGAGCATTAACACGCTGGCACCCGCATGAATTAAATCGCTTGCGATCTGCAAACCCATGCCGCCACCGGCACCAGTGACAAGTGCAATTTTATCCGCAAAGTTCGACATGTGCTTTACTCCGGCAAAACCTGCTAAGCGATTAAACCGTCAGTCACCTCAAGCCCGCGCGGAATATTCTTCTCAGCGTCGTAGAAAGGCAGCTCGATGAGTTCTACGGGACATTCATTGCCGTCCCGGTCGGATACCGTAAGCCCGGTATTGTTCATGCTATCTGCAGCATCGAACAGCACGAAACCGACACCACATTTCAGATAAGGTGAAATTTCGTAGGCGGTAACCCGGCCGACCGATTTTCCACTCGACATGACCGCAGAGCCGTAGCGTAGCTGCCGCTCCGCGCACTTGAAACCACAGAAGCGCGACTCCCTGGCCGCGTTGCGTAACGCATCACGACCGATAAATTCGCGGCTATCGAGATCGACGAACTGCCCCAGCCCCATATCGTAGGGCGTCGTGTACCAGTCCATGTCGGTGCGATAATTGAGAATACCGCCCTCGATGCGGCGGATATTCATTGCAAGCTGACTACAACCGGTCATGTCGAAATCGGCCCCGGCTGTAATCAGGTGATCCCACAAAGCCGGACCATCGACCTCCGCAGCCATGTTGTAAACCTCAAACCCCAGTTCCGCGGACCAACCGGTGCGACTTATCAGTACCGGCTGGCCTCCCATGCACCCCTGGAAAGCATCAAAATATCGAAATTCCGCGGGTGCGCCGCCATCACAGGCATTGGCCAGCACTGCCATCGATTTCGGTCCCTGAACCTGTAAAACCCAGGATCGCGGATCGCTGATTTCAACCTGGTAATCATGCGCATGCGCCACCAACCACAGGTAAACATCAGCATCGGCGTGTACATACCAGAAATGATCCTCGGCCAATTTGAACAAAATACCATCACAGACCAGACCACCACCCTGGTGGCACAAGAGTCCGTAACTTCCACGACCGACACGCAGGGTATCGACCGGCCGCGTAAACATACGATTGAGGAAACTGATCGCATCCCGGCCTTTAATTTCGACCGGTCGCTCTGGTACATCAAACAATCCGACCGACTTACGCAGCTTCCAGTACTCCTCGACTGTGTCGTTGCCCATCGATAGCAACACCAGGCGGTCGGCATATTCACCGTATAAGGCATTTTCATTCCAGGTACGGGAAAACCATGGCGACTTTCCACAATGGCTGATTACATTCAATTGTTTGGTTGGCATTTAACTATTTCCATCTAAGAGCGGGCTGATCGACACCCTTTACAGCGCCACATTTAACTCAAACATCGAAGCGGAATCAATCATAGTTTGTATTTTATTCTGCACCATGAGCCTGCAAGTTTATGATGCTTTTACAGGCGTAAAGCAGCAGCCGCTTCGATGGCTGAAACGGCAGTCAATCCTGTGCGCCTGAACCGGGTTTAACCTGCTTTTTTCATTACCCAGTAGTGACCGTCACCGTCATTGTTATAGGGTGCATCCCTGATAACCTGCAGCAGTTCAACCTGGCCGGAATCGATCAGGTCATCCAGCACCAGCTGGAAGTTAGTCTGGTCATAATAATGCGTGCGCGTCGAGATCAACAACAAACCGCCTGGACTGGCGAGCTGCAGCAATACTAACAATGCTTCGGGTGGAACGTGCCCGAGCGTAAAAACACCGACCGACAGAATCGCGTCATAACCTGCAGCGGTATAATTTTCAGCAGCCCGCATCATATCGATGCCCCCCAGAACCTGCTGATATGTCCCGGTCGCGATAGCCTGTTCAGCCATCGAATCGGACAGGTCAAATCCATCGACACAGTCATAACCGAGTGCCTGTAACTCGATGCCGACCAGTCCGGTGCCACAACCCGCATCGAGTAACTTACTGCTCTTTGCCGGCAAATACTGGCTTAGCAACTTCGCGCTGATGGCCGGTCCGATATATTCCGAACTGGTGGTGTCGACATTGTAATTTTTCGCCCAGTCTTCGTAGAACTGCTTGACGTTTTGCGGATCACCGTCGAGATGCAGTGCGGCGTCGATAGCTTCATTGTTGGAGATTTTTTCATCACTCATCGGCGCAGAATACCACAAAGGCTCGAAAGCAAATATGGCCACAAAGCCTGCGAATCATTCCCGCGTAAACGCAACATTGTCAAGAATAAACGGCTGATCGTAAATTCCTTGATCCGCCTGAGGCTACCTCGGGGGTAAGCTCGCAAAAGTGTAGCGAGGCAGGAGCCGAGCTCCAAGCTATCACAGGGATGTGCCAAACGGCGCTTTTTGCCGTTTGGAAGC
>JBATHL010000611.1:0-1887 GCA_049666745.1 Gammaproteobacteria bacterium | reverse complement strand
GCCCCATGGCACCAGGTAAGCAATTGCAGCGCTTGAACCTGACACTTTTCCGGCCTGCACCAGTTCCGGTCCCTGGGTGATGAAATCCCCGCTGATGGTGCGATTGCAGCTATCAGCACGCACATTCATCATCAGCGGCAGTGACCAGGCGGTTACGTCGTAAATTTCATCCCTCAGGTTCTTGGCGCGCCGGCGTTCCTGTTCAGCGATGAAGTCTTTTTCCATCGGAACGTTGTTATCCATCAGTGTGCGAATAAAGCGTTTCGCCGGCTGGGACGTGTTAATGACATAGCTGCCGGCCTCGTAGGACTCCCCGCAGGCCTCAAAGGAAGAGCCGGATCGCCCCACCTCGACGCCCTGGCGTACCAGCAGGCCAACCAGTTTATTTGCCGCTGCCTGGTCAGACTGGGTCGGAAGAACATAAGAGCGGATGCTGTCACTTTTCCCTTCTTCTATCGCACTGGCCCGGTAATTGTAAAAATCGTTAAGAAACTTCTGACGGTTCGCGACCACCGCTTCGGCAGTACTCAGTGACGTCACAAAGTGATTACGAATGGTGTAGGCGAAGGTCAGGTCCTTGCCGTCATACTGCCTGACGACCAGTCCGCGTGATGACGCCTGTTCATAAGTCATTGAAATACTGCCAAAATACGATGGCCAGCTGGCACCATAACCCGGGTAAAACTCGTCAAATACCTCACGTGTGTAATAGTCCAGCCCAAAGGTATCAAACCAACGGGCATTGTTCTGCCCGAATATTTCAAGGCTTTCACGTTGATTCGGGGCAAGGTGAGGGTTGTATGGAGTGGCGCCAGGCGCGAAGAAGTAAGTACTGTCCGAACCCATTTCGTGGGCGTCAACAAAGGCGACCGGATACCACTCCTGTAGCAGTTTGACCCTGCCTTGCGTTTCAGGTTGTGTCAGGATGAACCAATCCCGGTTCAGATCGAAATAGTAGTGGTTGGTGCGCCCACCTGGCCAGGGTTCGTTGTGTTCGGCGGAAAGTCTGTCCGAATCCGGTACCAGGCCTTCTGCGATCTCAAAATGATGTATAAACCGGTCACGACCGTCGGGGTTTTGCATCGGATCAATGACAACAACGGTGTCACTCAATATGCTGGCCACCCGTTTGTCACCACGCGAGGCCAGCAGATGGTAAGCGGTAAGCATGGCCGCCTCGGTTGATGAAATTTCATTGCCATGAACGGCATAGGAGAGCCAGGTGACAGCGGGTTGCGTGTTGATAATCTCCCGGGCCTCGCCACGTGTGGTCTTGCGGGGGTCAGCAAGCCGTTGCATATTGGCCTTGATAGTATCGATATGTGCCATGTTCTCAGACGAGGTGACCACGGCGTAGACAAGTTCCCGGCCTTCCCAGCTTTTTGCATAGGGTGCAACCGAGATCCGCTCCGGTGCTGCTTTGGCCAGCGCCTCAAAATAGCGGATGGCATCCGCATGCCAGGTGATCCGCTCACCGGGTGCATAACCAAGAACCGTTTCGAATGAAGGAATAGCAGGATCGTAATCCGCATCGGGCCAGAAAACAAAATCATCTGCAGCAGTTGAGTGGTTTACAACAAAAATGCCTGCGAGAATGACCAGGGCCATACTCGTGTGTTGCAGGGTAGTTTTCATGTTTTCTCCGTGTGTTTAATTAAACCCTGCACAATCAGGTACTGGGCGGTCATGTAAATTGACATTATCAGGATTCGTTCGGCGGGTATTGGCCAGGCAAATTTATTAACCGCAATCAGGCCATCGGAAATCGCAAACAGGATGGCACCAAGGGCAACCAGCTTAAAACTGACTGCGGAGGTGGCGCCCCTGCGTTTATGGGCCCATACACCCATTCCAAGGAGTACCAGGGCATAGATCAGCACGGGAATC
>JBATHL010000610.1:0-5541 GCA_049666745.1 Gammaproteobacteria bacterium | reverse complement strand
CTGCGTGCGCCTTTCAAGGCTTCGAAACTGCGCGCAATTAACGATTCCCTTGCCTGGGTCAGTACCTGGATGGTGACATCATCAGGCACCAGGTCCTGTTCAATCAATTGACGCACAAAATCAAAGTCCGGCTGTGACGCGGCAGGGAATCCGACCTCGATTTCTTTGAATCCTACGTCGACCAGGAGTTGAAACATAGACAGTTTCTGGCCTGGTGTCATCGGTTCGATAAGCGCCTGGTTGCCGTCGCGCAAATCGACACTACACCAGTCCGGTGCCTGCTCGATGACGCGATCGGGCCAACGCCGGTCTGTTTTGGCGATGGCTGGAAACGGACGATATTTTTTATGATTAAACGGTGACACGGTCAATTCCTGCCAGAAGCGGCTGTATATAAATAAATGATTCAGACAGTGACTTTAGTCGATTTTTGCTAGGTAACGATTGCGTATTTACCTCAATAATATAAAAAATATGCAATTAATAACTAAAATTATATAGAATAATAGGTATAGTAACTAAGTATTTATATTTATGGAGAGATCATGAGTATAGCGCTGGATCGAATCGACAGGCATATATTGAAGCTCATGCAAACCAATGCGCGAATCAGTAACCTGGAACTTGCCGATCAGGTAGGACTGTCTCCCACGCCATGTTCGCGCCGGGTCAAGCGACTGGAGGAATCCGGTTTGATTGCCGGTCACGTCACCCTGTTGAACCCCGACGCACTGGGACTGGATTTGACCGCAATTATCGGCATTTCAATGGATCGGCATACGCCCGATCGATTCGAGAATTTCGAGAAGGCGATTACGCAGATGCCGGAAGTTATCGAGTGCAGTATTGTCACCGGCCAGACAGCCGATTTTCTGCTCAAGGCCGTGGTCAGGGATATGCATCATTATGAAAAATTTCTGCTCGGCCATTTGACCCGTATTACAGGGGTTACCGGCGTGCATTCCAGTTTTGTGTTGCGACACCTGGTCAAGAAAACAGAGTTGCCGCTTGAGTAAGGCTGCGAATCACCATACCCGGGCGTATCGGTCGTTACTCACAATTCGACAAACCAGAGCTTTTTTAACAATCCCGATTCTCCGGCCCTGAAAAACAATTCGTTAAAATCTGCTGGCGAGACAGTCGGGAAATTTTTCTTGCACTCACCCACCGTGAAGGGTCCATCCTGACGCATAAACCACTGAAAAATGCCTGCAATTTCCTTTGAAACCTCCATCTTTACAGTGCCTATTACGCCTTTCTCACCAAGTTGCGGGTATTCGATGCGGTAGAAAACTTCGCCGGCCGTGATCTGTGCTTCAACGCCTGGATTGCGCAGGTAACGACTGTCTTTGTGAAAAGTCCGCAGTGGTGACTCCGGGTTCTGCTGGTTTTTAGCCAGCTTATAAATCGTATTGGGTAATTTGCCGTACAGTTTTGTATCAATGTTGACTTTATTTCCCAGCCCATAACAGGGTGAGCGCCACGCGGCATCCTGCAGTAGAGTGATCTTCAACTGGGACAGAAAATGATCTACCTGGGTAGGTGGGTTCAACACGATACTCATTGACATCGAATCCTCTTCAGCCTCTGTATAGTGCCAGGTACCCCTGGGCATAAATAAAACTGACCCCGGCAGCATGTCTACCTGCTCGAAGCTCTGATTTTTGCAGCTGGGGTATCCCTGGCTGATTTGTGGATAGAGCGTGGTAAATGGCGTGTCACCTTCACTGTATTGCCTGTCATACGGGAAGCGTATTTGTTGCAGAGGGGATGTAAAAAATTTTTTACCGCCAACCAGTTGTATCGAGATCACGTCGAGTGCGTCGTAATGTGTCGGTGCGCCGCTACCGGCGGCTGAAATAAATATGGTCAGTCTCGTGCTACCCGGTTTGATGTTTAACTCCTGCTCCAGCGCATTCACAAAGGCATCTGCATGGTTCAGTAATGGAGACACATCGTCCAGGTACGCTGTCGCGCCCTTTTTGATGACATCGCTAGCGCTACCATCCGCCAAACGATACATCTTGTTGCTTTGCGTGCGTGGGTCAAACTCGAGCAAACCACCCTGGTAGGCTTCGGTGAGTGCAGCGATCGAGCCAAGAATGTCTTCAGAGAACGGCGCGGGTAAACGCTTTAGTGGCCCGTGTGCATTGAAACATTTATCAGGCCAGGACTTTACCAATTGCGCTAAAACTTCGTCCCCCAGCATTGCTTGCAGAATGGGAAATTGCATGTTGTTCAGGCCCTCTGAAATTTTGTCTCGGGGCGTAGTTTAAAATGAGATGCGGTTATTTAATAGCAAACGATTCCATCAGTCAGTATCGCTATGGACCGTTTACAGATGCCTGCTGTCGTTAACCGGGTAGTGTCGTAAAGGGGCGTCGAGGAGCAGTCGGGACTTATTTTTGAGGATTGCCTGGTCCCATCCGCGGCCTTGGCCTTAGTTCCCTGAGGTGCTTTCTACCTTCATCGTCTTTAACGTAAACTTCGCCGACCAGCTCATCTTTGGGTTTCTGTTTTTGTACTTCGGCCGGTTTGGGTTCGGGTGCTACAACATTTGCGGGCACTTCGCCCGGATCCGCGATATTGGGTTTTGTTACTTCAACTTCCTCACTATCAGCGCCGGGAGTATCGCTGAAGATCACGTTTCCATCGGCGTCGGTAGATTTGTAGACCTGTGCCGGTGCGGTGCAGCTGAGGCCCAGCATTATGGGCAAAAGAGCTAGTCTGAATTTGAACATAGTGATCTTTATAGCAGATTATGCCCGCATTCTCACAAAACCGTGAGCGGAGAACAATAAAGCTTTTTCAAGCCCCATTGCAGGCTGATTGTCGGCAATAATCCCCCGTCGATTTGATCCTGTGCTGGAGTCGATCAGGCCAGTTGTTGCGCCTGTCGCTGGCGCAGCTGCCAACCGAGAAGAACTATCAGGCAGGCAGCAAGGCATACCACCGGGATGGTGTAGCGATTGAGCGCTTCCCAGCCCAGGCTGTGATGTAAATAGCCTGACGAAAGCGCGGTAAACGCGGTGGCAGAAAACACCATAAACTCGTTGATGCCCTGAATCACGCCTTTCTCGGCGGGTAAATATACTTCAGTCAACAAAGTGGTGCTGCCGATGTAAAGAAAATTCCAGCCGATTCCGAGCAGTATGAGACCGACAAGAAAATGCGCATACAGTTGCCCGTTGAGCGCAACCAGCGCACAGCCAACCAGCGCCAGCGCGCCGATGAACATAACTTTGAGCACGCCGAAGCGATGTATCAGGCTACCGGTAAAAAACGATGGCGCGAACATGCCGACGATATGCCATTGAATGACGATTGCGGTATCGCCAAATGCCATGTCCCTGTGATTCATCGCCAGCGGCGTCGCGGTCATTAACAGGTTCATCGTGCCGTAGGCAATCATTGCGCACAGTACGGCAACCAGAAAAATGGGTCGCGTCAATACGAACCTGGCCGGGCGCTTGTGTCCTTCTTTCTCCTCGATGGAGGGCATCGGAATTCGTATAAACAACTGAATGATAATGACACCAGCACAGAATAGCGCGATAAACGCGTAAGAAGCGGAGAACAGGGCCCCAGGAATTAATTCGCGCGTCAAGCTTGCCGTGTTGGGACCAATGAACGCAGCCACCAGGCCACCTGCCAGTACCCATGAGATAGCCCGGCTCTTGTAGGATTTATCGACTATTTCCGCGGCGGCAAAACGATAGTACTGTGAAAATCCGTTGGCGACGCCAAACAGGGCTGAACCCGTGCAGAAAAGCGTGAAACTGCCAAGGTAAATACCTAGCGCCGAGGTGGAGCCCCCAATCATGCCAGCCGTTCCACCGAGCGCAAAACCAACGCGTCGACCGAAGCGCTTCATCAATAACGATGCCGGGATCATGGTTATCATGATGCAAAGATAGGCAAGACCTAGCGGCAGGGTGGCCAGGGTCGGGGTAGGCGCCAGTACCACGCCAACCAGTGCCGAGGTCGCCATGGTCAGTGACGTACAGGACAACATTAGTCCCTGGCAGGTGGCAAGCAGTAGCAGGTTTCGTTTAAACATGAGGCGTTATAGCTAAATCGGTCTTCGGTGATGGGCGGGAAGCAACAGGATGACGGCTGCTTCGCCTGTTTGCGGTGACGATATACCCGCGATCGTCAGGGTATCAAGGTTTCGCGGCAATTAAGCCACTTTTCGTAAGCGCCCTGGTGGTTAACCGTATCTGATTCTCGATATTTTCTTTGGGTTTCGCATCGGCCATCGTTTCTGATCGCATTGACCAGATCAATTCCCCTGACGCGGTATCGTATAATCTGCTTTCCAGCGTGAACAATTTGTGCTCGTCGGGATATGCCTGGTTTGTCTCCCGCCGGATAAGGTTGTAGTAAACGTAATCATCGCCGAAATCCGCTACGCTGTTGGTTTCGGTTGCTCTCACGCCAGCCACGCGCGTGATCAGTACGGCGTCCACCTGCTGTCCTTCAATCGCCTTCTCGACAATCTCTCGCCGCAGATTGATACTGGTGGGCAGCAGGTTACGGCTGGGTATGGCCCTGGTCTTGTTGGCCGCGAGTACCTCGACAAATGTATTTTCGAAAGTGTAGCGTCGTTCCGCATCCTCGCTGACGCCGATAATCATTATATTATCTACTTTGCCGGTAAAGCTTTCGCTGCGCCACTCGACGCTCGGTTTGCTGGTGGCGCAGGCGGTCAGGGCAAGCAGCGTGAGGGCGAGAATAATCGTGTGCAGTGACTTTGTTGGTTTCATTTACGGCTTCCGTGTTGTCCAGGCGATTAGATTATGGCATTGTCGATTGATGATCAACGCCTCTCGAGGCTACCGAGGAAACCCTGGGAACGAGATGGTAGCATTTAACTATCATACCCGGGAAGATGGTGACCAATTGGTGGAGAATTTTCCGGGACTGGCAAGGGATATGTCATCTTAACCTGAAGATTCCCGCCGAGCCGCGCAGGTTTGCGCGGGAATGATAAGGTTTAGGGTCATCTCCGGGTCTCCAGTCATCCCCGCGCAAGCGGGGATCTTGTCGGGCCATGACTAAGGGGTTCTCGCACACGCGGGAATGACTTCAAGTTTCGTCAAAACGCGTTTGCTTACCGAATATTGATCTATCTCATGGCTGGAGATCGATAAACATGAAATTCTTGAGTGCCGGTTTGCGAACTATTTCCGAGAGCGACGTCGAAATATGAAAGACAAGGTGCTTGTATTAGGTGAGCTCTTTAACGTTCTGCCGGATGCAATGGTTGTCGTAGATGGTGCGGGCCTCATCGTATTTGCGAATACTGCGGTAAAGGAACTACTCGGGTTTAGCGCCGAAGAATTAATGGGCCAGCCCCTGGAGAGCCTGATTCCGGAGACTATTCGAATAGCACATGAAGCGCATTTCAAAAGGTTTCATGAACAGGGTAAAGCGACCTCCATGGGTGCACGGCCATTACTGAATGCTCTGCATAAATCAGGAAGGGAAGTGCCGATCTCCATTTCGATAGCGAACCTCGATCTCGAAGCTGAGCGATAT
>JBATHL010000609.1:0-10070 GCA_049666745.1 Gammaproteobacteria bacterium | reverse complement strand
ATTCGATATGCGGTAACCATTGCAGCCGGATCAATTTTTGTGTATTGCAAAAGCATGGCAACAAAACGAAAGAAGGATCTGGATGCTTTGCGACAGCAGCAAGCGAAAGAACATTCGCGCAATATATAATCGGTATTTATTTCGTATTTCACGGATTGGCAAACACTTTAACCGCTTTGATAGAGATAGGCTGACAGTACCCCTAGATCTGAGCCACGCTTGATGGGGGAAATTAATCATATCAGGCAACACTTTTAGCAAACACCAGAGGTGGTTACTCTGATTTCTTTCTTGCTAAGTTCTTCAGTGACCGAGTAATACTCATAGCAATCGGGTGCAATACTTGTGGGGTTGGTTACCTTGCCACCAGCTGCATTAGCCTCGCCGGAATAACACCTGCGATCAACCCGATAACAACTGCAGTCACTTCCACCAGCTTTCGATTGCTGCAAGGTTGAGAGTTAAAAATGACGATGAGCCTTTGTAAACTGAATCAAGTGTTGAGCTTCGGTTGGAATCATTACTAAAGGTGTCACTATTCAAACAGACTAAAAACCAAAAGATAAACTACCTGCGAAGCCCCCTTGATTTCCATCATCGCCTAAACTAATCAGGCCACCCAACTTCAATGACGCACTCTCGCTGAAGGGAATAATAGCTTCCGGATTGAGAAAGATCTCTTCGAAATCACCAAAATCGCCGAGATAAGTCAGCTCAAGCACAGGCACCACATTGTCTTCCAATTGTCCAAACACGATGGCTCCTTTGAGGTCTGCCCAAATGAAGTAGTCCTTGTCATCCGGATGAAGGTCGTCGGTGTAAAAATATCCACGCATACCCCCATTGAGGAGTAATTGAGATTCTCTGCCAAAGATGGCAACTGGACTATCATACTTAAGGCCGCTGAGGAATACATAACCCTTATGATTCATCTGGTCGGTTTTTTCGGGGTCTGTCTCATCGTCAGCTTCGGGCTCCGTCAGATCGATATCGAGTGCATCCGTATCCAGGGGCCCCAGGACCGTGCCAAAACCAACCGAGTAAGCCGCGTTATATCCAGATGTTTCAGTCTCAAGCCATTGATGCTCAAACTGTAGCGTCGCGAAATCATAGACACCACCGTAACCATCGATATCAGTTTTATCGCCATTATTGGGCTTAGTGTCATCGGCGATACGCGCATCGCCTTCCGTATAAAATGGCAGTGAGAATCTCAGTTGCATGCGTTCACTGATTGACTCCAACGGCACCACGAGCTCGACACTAGCGGTCCAACCATCAAAACCTTCTGCTTCTTCAAGTTCCACATCAGTGAAAATGGTGGCCATCAGCTCGATACTGATATCAGATTGAGTTTGAGCAAAGCGCGTGCTGATCGGTTGTAGCGTAGGATTAACAGCACTGGCAGCAAGTGGTATTAGCAGTAATGCTGATGCGAATGCAGGACGTAGTATGGTAAGGATTGGGCTCAAAAAGTGTATCCATCGCTGAAGTTAACAGCCAAGCCTATCGGATCTAAACCGCCTCGACACCCATAGTAATACTCGATAGCAATATAATTCAACCCACCATACATTGTTCTCAGTCAATTCATTCACATATCTGAAGGGTACGAAGTGTGCCCTATTAGACAATCTGGCAGAGCAAATGCTCGCCATGATAGCGGTGAGCTGAAGTTATTCTGCCAGGTATTTTTTTCCCGATTGCTCCAGCTTTGCCAGGATTTTAATTAACAGGTCGTTGGCGCCGATGCTGAAATGGTCTGCTAACGAACGGCAGTAACTTTCGCTAAAAGACGCCCACTCACCGGTGGTGAAGATTTCGCCCTGTTGTGCCTGGCGGCGAATATTGAGCAGTAGTCGGGCAAGGATTCTTTTATTTCCGGCAGGTCTGGGAAACGGACTTCGGGTTTCACGGTCGATCAGGGTCAGCGTGGGTGACTTCGAGGGATCGCCATCGATGATGATATCCTTCAGCCGAGTTCCCCCATAAAAGCCGCTGTCGTGCAAGCGACCCAATAACGAACCAAAATCTGACATGATGCAACGCCGAGTATTTTTATCGGCAGCGCGGTATACCAGCGCCAGATCCTGACCGATGACTTCGTGCGTTATGATGAAACCAGTTAAAGGTATTCCATAGTTTAATTCTTCTCCAGCGGCAACCACCTCAGCTACCGCGAAATCGAGATGCGACAAATATCTGAATTGCAGCATTTCCTTGTAAGGCTTGCTATGGGCCAATTTTCCCCGGCAGTAACTCTCCAATGCTGAGGAAAGTTTTTCCCGACGGCAACGTTTCAAATACAATTTTTGCCCGTCGAGATTAAGGCGGCGAACATCACGCGAGCAATCTTTCTCGATAATCGTACCAATCGAGGTTCGCATGATTTGTGAGTAGCTACTTAAATTGTTTGCTGCCAGTAGTGGCTGGAAAGTCGTATTGATATGCAGTCGGATCATTGGATTATTGTATCCCGTCAGCCTCATGTGGACCAAATAACCTGATTGCCTAAGAGACGGTTTTAGCTCATCGTTACCTGAAGAGGAAACGATGATGAGCAAGAAACGAAGCGTAGTAAAGACCATTCCCTCGCTACACTTATCTGGCCGCTGATGAGAAGTACTGAGAGTCCGTTCAGGGTCGGTTTCTGCCTCTGATCAATACAATCTGGGCGTCTGCTATTTGCTCTTCAGGGCCCGATATGCAAAGCAGTTCGGGTCTCGCGGATCGCCATTACGGGTAAAAGCGGTCAATCAACTTCATCGGATCCAACACTGTCTGTAAGTTCAGTTACCAGCTGCCAGGTATAAAATATCCTCATACCCGGGCCGACCAGCAGGTACTAGTCGATGTGGGATTTGAAGATACGGGTTATGGCAAGGGTAATGAGTAGCAGCATGGTGGCGCTGACGACGATGGCCGGGCCGGTTTGCCAGTCGAACTGGAACGAACTGCTGATACCGCCGACCAATGCGCCCAGTCCGTAGAGCGCACTGACTGCGACCATCTGCTCCGGGCTCCGACTGAACAGCCTGGCACTGGTGGTGGGGATGACCAGCATCGCCGCAATCAGTAAAACCCCCATGACCTTCATCATCACCGCAACCAGCAGTGCAATCATGATATACATCAGGAACTGAACCTTGCGCACTTCAATGCCTTCGGCCTGCGCAATTTCACGACTCACCGAGACCGCCACAAACGATCGCCAATGATGCAGCAACAGCAGCAGCAACACTACCGTGGTTATCAGTAGCCGGGTTAAATCAGCGCTGGTAGTTGCCAGTAGATCGCCAAACAATATGGCTTCGAGATTTACCGACTGTGCCGGCAACAGCCCGACCAGGATAATGCCCCCGGCCAGTCCGGTATGGGAAATAATGGCGAGTGTCGTTTCCGAAAGAGCGCTATTGAAACTGTTGACGCGATTAAGCGAGAACACGATCAACAAGGCTACTGCAAGCACGCCAAATACCGGCGTCACTTCCAGTAACAATCCCAGGCCGACCCCCATAACCGCGGCATGACCCAGGGTGTCGCTCAAAAAAGCGAGTCGCTGCCACACCATGAGGCATCCCATGGGCGCCGCGATTACGACCATGATCAGTCCGGCAATGACGCTGCGTACGAGGAAGTCATCGAGCCATTCAGTCATGCCGGTGCCCCGCGTGATCGTCGGCAACATCATGCTCGTGATCATGATGATGCGCATAGATCGCGATGGAATCGGCAGCTTGCTGACCGAACAGGGCCAGATATTCCGGATGCTGGCTAACCGATTCGGGTAACCCCGAACAACACAGGTGCTGATTGAGACAAAGCACCTGGTCGGTCTTGGACATCACCAGATGCAAGTCATGCGATACCAGCAATACCGCACATTGTAATTCCGTGCGCAACTCACCGATTAATTCATACATGCGAATTTCTCCGCTGACATCGACCCCGGCGGTTGGTTCATCCAGTACGATCAGGTCGGGTTGCCCGAGCGTGGTGCGCGCGAGCAACACCCGTTTCAATTCACCTTCGGACAGGGAACGCACCTGGCGCTGTTTCAGATAGGTCACCCCGGTTTGGTCCAGGGCATGTTCAATCTCTCGCTCAGAAGCGTTGTGCGTCAGGCGCAACAGGCGCAGAACGCTGAGTGGCATTAGCGTATTGACATAAACTTTTTGTGGCAGGTAGCCGATACGCAGACCAGGGGCGCGTTCGATTTCGCCGTCGAAGTTATTGATCAGGCCGGTGACGATATTGGTTAGCGTTGACTTGCCCGCGCCGTTGGGACCGATAATCGTCGTAATCTGGGCACGTCTGAGTTCAAAGCTGATGCTATCGAGAATCACCCGCTTACCGACGGCGTAACTCAGATTGCTGGCGCGCAGTAACAGTTCAGCCGGCATGTTTCTGACACTCCGCACACACCCCGGTAATCTCGACTACCGAATGATCGACCGCAAAGCCGAGATTATCCGCCTCGGCGAGCAAACTTTGCTCACTGGTTTCAATTTCGGCCACCTGTTCGCAATCCCGACAAATCAGGAACTGTGCAGCAGATTCATGGCCCGGATGTACGCAGGTGATGAATGCATTCCTGCTTTCGATGCGATGGATCAAACCTTCAGCCATAAGAAATTCCAGCGCTCGATACACGATCGGCGGTGCAATATGGTCGGCGTTACCTGCACGGTTGAGCCTGGCGAGAATATCGTAGGCTCCCATTGGCTGATGGCTGGCCAGCATGATTTCGAGCACCTGCCGCCGACGAGACGTCAGGCGAAGCTTGCGCGTCGCACACAGCTGGCTGGCCTCGGTCAATAGCTGGCGCTGACAACGACGATGGTCGTGCTTGCGAAAGGCGATATCAGGGGACTTAGTATTACGAGCCATTATGTTATATTATAACGTAACTATATTTTTAGCCACCACCTGAATCCTCCTGTATGCGTCTGTGCGTCCTGTTGTTATGCCTCCACTCTGCCGCGCTGGCCGCTGCGCCGCGTGTGGTCACTTCGATAACACCCGTGTACGAAATCACCGCGGCAATAATGACCGGCGTCGCCGAGCCCGGGTTAATTATCGATAGCCATGCTTCGGCACATCATTTTGCGTTCAAGCCTTCGCATATGCGCAGATTGCAGCAGGCGGACCTGGTGATATGGATAGATCGACATTTCGAAGCCGGGTTTTCGCGAGTAGCGGAAATTCTGCCTTCGACCACTCAACAGCTCGAACTACTACCGGTGCTCGGGCTCGACGGCGGTGATGGTCATATCTGGTACTCACCGCGACTATTGCTGCGCAGCATAGAAATTATCCGGGATACATTGCTGCAGCTGGACCCGGTTAATCAAAAGTTGTACCAGGCAAACGCCGCGTTGCTGATGCAGGGCGTCAGGGTTTGGCGACATGAGACGCGGCGACGCTGGCAGAACCGGCAGCCGCGCTATGTTACCGATCACAATTTCACCGCGTATTTCGAACAGGACATCGGGCTCAGATCAATTGCCAGCGTGCACGATCAACACAGTGACCATGGCGGCATTAAAGACCTGGGGCGACTCGACAACATCCTGCAACAATTTCCCGCAGCCTGTTTACTGACCCTGCAAAGCACCGCCTCACCGCTAGCGCGCAGCTTTGCGCGGAAGTACGGTTTAAAGATCGTCAGCCTCTCGCTGGAGCCGGTTAGCGACCCTGCCCAGCCACTCATATTGCAACGTCTTGCACAACTCACGGCAGCCCTGGAAGAGTGTATTTAACCGGCAGCGCATAAATCCGCTGAATGGACCTAACACCAGATTCGATTGCGATCTTTGTCAGCAGTCGTTACATTCTGTTTAATCAAAATACCGTGCACAGAAAAATGATAAATCCAGTCGGCTCAGACAAGCTCCTCCCCCTGTTCGTCTATGACGAAACCCGGCGCAATGCCCTGCTCGAAGAAGCCTTTGGGTTACCTTCAGTAGAGATCAGTTCCGCCGCTGCGGCCAACGCGGTAATGTTCGGTGGAGGGTACTTCACACCTTTACAGGGGTACATGAACCTTGCCGATGCACTCAGCGTGGCCGAGAACATGCAGACCTGCGAGGGTCGCTTTTTCCCGGTACCGATCCTGAACCTGGTGGAGTCAGTCGATGCGATCGAAGGCGCGGCGCGGATCGCCTTACGTGACCCGAATGTCGAAGGCAGTCCGGTGATCGCGATTCAACAGGTAATGGCTATCGAATCGGTCAACGATGAACAAATGGCACTGATGACCGAGAAAGTCTACCGCACCAACGACCAGGAACATCCAGGTGTTGCCGCCTTCAACGGGCATGGGCGTTACGCCGTCAGCGGTCCGATCGAGGTGCTCAATTTCAGTTACTTCGAAACGGACTTTCCCGATACTTTCAGAACTGCAGTGCAAATTCGTACCGAAATCGAGCAACGCGGCTGGCATCGCGTGGTTGCCTTTCAAACGCGCAACCCGATGCACCTGGCGCATGAGGAACTCTGTCATATGGCGATGGATCGGCTGGGCTGTGACGGGCTGGTGATCCACATGTTGCTCGGCAAGCTCAAGGCGGGCGATATACCGGCCGATGTGCGCGACAATGCAATCCGTACCATGGTGAATCTGTACTTTCCGGAAAACAGCGCAATCGTAACCGGATACGGCTTCGATATGCTCTATGCCGGTCCTCGCGAAGCCGTTTTGCACGCCTATTTTCGGCAGAATATGGGCGCCAGCCATTTCATCATCGGCCGCGATCACGCCGGGGTCGGGGATTATTACGGCGCCTTCGACGCGCAGACTATTTTCGATACCGAAGTCCCTGCCGACGCGCTCGAGATCGAAATCTTCCGCGCCGATCATACTGCCTGGTCGAAAAAGTTGAACCGGGTGGTGATGATGAATGAAGCGCCCGATCATACGAAAGACGATTTTGTTCTGCTTTCGGGTACGCGCGTGCGTGAAATGTTGAGCGAGGGGATCGCGCCCCCAAAAGAGTTTTCTCGTCCCGAGGTCGCCGAAATCCTGATAAGTTATTATCAATCCTTATAAATAAAACCGACGCTAAAGCTAGATCGCGGGCAGTGTCTTTGCGATACTCCGCAATATGTCTGAAGCAGCAGTAAATACGAGTAATTCCTTCACCCTGGAAGATCTCAAGACCCTCACCGATGCCGATATGCTCCGGGTGAACCAGGTAATTAGCGACAACCTGGCGTCGGAAGTGGTTTTGATCAACCAGCTCAGTCAACACATTATTTTGAGTGGTGGCAAACGCCTGCGCCCGATGCTGGTCATCCTCGCAGCGAAAGCCTGCCGCTACCAGGGGGAAGACGACGCACTGCTGGCGGCCGTGGTCGAGTTTATTCATACCGCGACTCTGCTGCACGATGATGTCGTCGATGATTCGGATATGCGCCGTGGTAAAGAAACCGCAAGCACTATCTGGGGCAATGAAGCAGCAGTGCTGGTCGGCGATTACCTGTATTCACGGGCGTTCCAGATGATGGTGCGGGCACAATCCATGACGATCATGGATCTGCTGGCGAATACCACCAACACCATCGCCCAGGGAGAAGTACTGCAGCTGCTCAATATCCGTGATGCCGATACCGACGAAGCGAAGTATCACGAAGTTATCTATGCCAAAACGGCGTGCCTGTTCGAGGCCGCGGCACGCATCGGCGCCCTGCTTGGCGGCATCGAAGCAGAGCAGGAGCTGGCATTAAAGGCATATGGCAAACATCTGGGCCTCGCTTTTCAACTCATCGACGACGCCCTCGATTACTCGGCGCAAAGCGAAGAGCTGGGCAAAAATGTCGGTGATGACCTCGCCGAGGGTAAGCCAACCCTGCCCCTGATTCGAGCGCTGGAAGTTGGCAATGCCGAGCAGAAAGCATTAATTCGGGAAGCAATCGAAACCGGCCAGGCCGAGCAGTTCGACGCTATCAACCAGGCCATTAATGAACTGGGGGCATTACAGTACACCATTGATCGGGCCCATTTCGAAGCCGCGCAGGCAAAACAAAGCATCGACTGCCTGGAAGAAAGCGAATACAAGCAGGCGCTCATTTTTCTCGCCGACTACGCGGTTGAAAGACGCCATTGAACCCATTCGAAAAACTGCTCGGTGAAAAGTCTACGCTGCTCGCCGATGGCGCCACCGGTACCAGTTTCTTCGCCATGGGGCTGCAAAGCGGTGACGCACCGGAATTATGGAATGTCGATTATCCAGAACGGGTCGCCAGACATTACCAGGCATTCATCGATGCCGGTTCAGACCTGATCCTGACCAATAGTTTTGGCGGTACCCGCTATCGCCTGCAATTACACAAAGCCGAACATCGCGTAGCGGAATTGAATATCGCCGCGGCGGCGCTACTGCGCGAGGTTGCCAGCAAGAGCAATCGCGACATCATCGTCGCGGGCTCGATTGGCCCGACCGGCGAAATCCTGGCACCGCTGGGGGATTTGCAGAGTGCAGACGCGGTGGCGGCTTTTGCCGAACAGGCGCTGGCGCTGGAACAGGGTGGCGCAGATGTCATCTGGATCGAGACCATGTCATCGCAGGAAGAAGTTGAGTACGCGGTGCAGGGTGCCCGGCAAACCGATTTGCCGATTGTGTTTACGATGAGTTTCGACACTAACGGGCGCACCATGATGGGCGTCGGTGCCGCCGATATGATGAACTTACACCAGCGCCTCGGGGTACACGCCTGTGGCACCAACTGTGGCATCGGTGCATCCGAAGTGGTAGCCGCGATTCTAAATATGCGCTCGAGCAAGCCCGACGGCAGCGACGACCCCATCCTGGTGGCCAAGGCAAACTGCGGTATTCCCGAGTTTATCGACGGCGAAATTCATTACAACGGTACGCCCGAAATCATGGCGCGATACGCGACCATGGCGCGCGATGCCGGCGCGCGTATCGTCGGTGGTTGCTGCGGCACCTCCCCCGAACATGTCGCCGCTATGCGCCATGCACTGGACAGCACAGCACCCGGCCCGGTGCCGAGCATCGACGATGTCAGGCGCGAACTTGGCGATGTCACCAAAGGCGCGCAAGCGCAGGCCGATGGCCAGCATCAGGTGCAGACTCGCGGCAGTTCACGCCGCCGCAAAAGACGCTAATCATTCGTTAGTCAGGTAATTCCAGCGGCGCGAGTTCGTCGAAACGATCGCCGGGACCGGGATTGTCGGCCGGGCTCGACCCGCCAAAATGATTGACGATACCCCAGACCGCATTCAGTGAAGTCTGCACCGCGCCCTCGACCCAGCCGGGAATCCAGCCGACATCATCCCCGGCCATGAAAATTCCTTTTTGCGCCGCGGGCAGCTCACGCTGCATGAAGTGACAAAACATGCGGCGGTTATAGCGATAGTGCCCGGGTAACGCACCCTTGAATGCGCCCAGAAAGTTCGGGTCGTCCTCCCAGGAAACGGTGATCGGATCGCCAATGATTTGCCGCCTGATATCGAGTTTCGGATAAATCTTCTGCAACGAATCGAGTGCCAGCTGGACGCGCTTTTCCACTGGCAACGGCAGCATTTTCAACGCATCGCTCATCCACGAATAGGACAGGCAAATCACGCCGGGGCTGTCTTCACCGAGATCAAACAGGTAGGTACCCCGGGTGAGACGATCGGTGAGCGTCATGCTCATCACATCATGACCAGTCTCCGGATCCTTGTCCTTCCAGAAAGGTCTATCAACCATAACGAAGGTCTTGGCCGATTGCATATAACGGGTGCGATCCAGCGCCATCCATATTTTCTGCGAGAACAGTGTTTCATCGCAGTCGATGTTGGTCGTCAGCAACCAGCTCTGACAGGTCACCAGCGCAGCAGCAAACTCACGTTTGTCTCCCCAGACATCGGTAACCTGGATGCGCTCGTCGGCACAGCGTTCGATGCGGGCGACCCCGGGACGTGGTGCCCCAAGGTGTAATTTCTCCAATGACGTGCCCGCGGGCCAGTGCGCCATATTCCCGGGCTCGTCCTGCCACATGCGGCGCGGTACCTGCTCGACCCCGCCAACGACGAAGTACTGGTTGTCGTCGCAATTGGTGTA